>CAZAUC010000036.1:0-1897 GCA_964488305.1 uncultured Candidatus Saccharibacteria bacterium | reverse complement strand
TATTGGTAATTTTGATGTAAAATAAAGATATGGAACTAACAATATTTTTCGCGAAACTTTGGGGCGCTTTTTTTGTTGTTTTTGGTTCATTATTTATAATTACCAGACAGCTTGGCCGAACAATAGAGATGACAGATAACAAGGCATTTGTTATTTCTACCGGATACATAACATTTCTTATGGGGCTCGTGACGGTGATTCTACACAATGTTTGGGTATGGGATTGGCCCCTTGCGATCACTATTCTTGGCTGGTCAACACTATTGAAAGGTATTTCAAAAATTGGCTTTCCGGAAATAATCAATGAGCAAGCGCAAAGGTTCAAAAAGCATCAATGGCTCAGCGCTACTTTTCTGCTTTTTTTGGGAGCGTGGCTCTTATGGATGGGGTTTAAGTAATCGTTCATTATTCAGCCGCCGGAGTTGAGTAAGATTAAAAATCGCCAAACAGGCGGTTTTTTGGTAGAATAAAAATATGAGATTAAAGTTTATACCAGAAACTTTTTGGAGTAAATGGTCAGTTGCGTTAATTGTTGCCATGCCAATATTTTTTTATATCGGCATATCATTTGTAGATTCTTATGAATCTGCTCCAGCTGGAAAAACGATACCGCATGATATTATGGTCAGACCCGGAATAGCCTTGCCAATGTTGGCCGGGTTTATTTGCGGAATTACAGCTTTTTTTAGTGGTATAATAGGCATTATAAAAAAGAAAGATTATTCTATTCTTGTATTTTTATCTAGTGCAATGGGATTTCTTACGCTGCTCTGGTGCTTGGCTGAAGTTTTATTTCCTCATTAAATAACCAACGGACTCTATTTGTATTTTTATTTGTGATTTCTTTGTATAATTAAAGCGTTATGATCGTTAAAGAAAAAACGTCTTTAGAAAAATTAAACTTTGGCACAATGGCAAAATTAGTTGTGGATATTAAACAAGAAATTCTTGCTATTGACTGCGAGCTACATATTGATTGCGCGGATGAGTTAATTGAAAGCGGTTCGGAATATAATAATTTATGGGGTGCCAATATTTATCCAGTCAGCAAAAAAATTGATTTCGTTTCTTTAATTAATATCCGACCCAAAGAGAATAACCGTTCCATGGAAATTCAGAACGAAGAGGTAAAAAATAAAGTAGAAAGTATTATTAAAAAACTTTTAATTTAATGACTTTAGAGCGTTTTAAGACATTTTCAAAAAGCCAGCAATTTTTGATGATTGGCTCGGAAATAATGCGGGCCAAGGCTTGGCAGAATAAAAATCAAGACAATTTTCTTTCAGCATTAGAGAGGGGATTAGAGTTGATTGATTTTTCTTTGGCTGACCCCAAATGGAAAAACAATTCATTCATTCTTCTTTATCTTCGTGACAAAATCTCTGAATTTTACGTTGGTATCGCAAAATATAATATAGAGATTTTATATCAAGCCATGTAAATAATTTTTAACCCCGGCAGGGCAAGCATCGTCCAGCCAGGGGGAGCAGAATAAAACAAAGACGCTCACGGGAGCGTCTTTGTTTTGCTTGCATTAGGATTTATTAGGAAAGATGCTTGGAAACGAGTTTTGTCATTTCAAACATATTAACGACTTCTTTCCCGCCAAATACCTTTTTCAAGTTCTCGTCAGCGTTGATATTTCGCTTGTCCTTTGGGTCCTGAAGGTTATGTTCTTTAATATACACCCAAAGCTTTTTGACGACCTCTGGTCTGGGCATGGGACCCTTGCCGACTATTACCGCCAGCTCTGCGCTGATACTCAGCGGCTTCATAAAAGCAGAATTGCTTTTTTGTTCCATAAAGTTGTTTATTAATTTATTTAGATCGGACCTTTAAATAACTATATATAATTTATGGATAAATAGCAAATACGGGCAGGTCTAATAAGTGGAGC
>CAZAUC010000035.1:0-2110 GCA_964488305.1 uncultured Candidatus Saccharibacteria bacterium | reverse complement strand
TATATCTTGTCCGGCGCTACATTATAGTAATTTAAAATGAATTGCGCCAGTTCCCGAAACGCCGGCACCACGGTCTGTCCGGCTAAGGGACTGCCGCTGGGCTTGTCCAATTTTATTAGAATGGTAAAAGCGGGGTTGCAAGCGGGCCTGCCCGCCGAAGCTTCAGCGCAGGCGGGGGCAAAACCGACGTATGTATTGATTACCTGGTCAGTGTATCCTTTATTGCCGAAATCAGGCACGAAAGCAGTGCCGGTTTTGCCGGCGACAGAATAACTGGGGATGTCGGCGATGATGTTTTTCTCCACGGCCGAAACCATCATTTGGGTAATGGTTTTGGCGGTATCAAAAGATATAACGTTTCTGACGGCTTGAGGTTTCTCGTCGGCCAAAACAAGCGGTTTCATCAAAACGCCGTTGTTGGCAATGGCCGAGATGGCGCTAATCAGTTCTATTGGCGTGACCGCCACTCCCTGGCCGAAAGAAGCAGTGGCAAACTCAATGTCCCGGCCGTTTTTCAAATTACTAATATTCCCTCTTACTTCACCGGGCAGAGAGATACCTGTTAATTCATTAAAGCCGAATTTTATCAGGTAGTTGTAAAAAATATCCGGACCGGTTTTTCTTTGGGCAAAAACCGCGCCCGTATTAATTGATTGTTCAATGACGCCGGCCATAGTCTGAACCCCGTGCGCTTTCAAATCCCAATTTTGTATGGTTCTGCCGTTAAAAGTGACCGAACCGGTGTCAGTGTAGGTGGTCTCCGGCGTGATTTTTCCGCTGTCAATGCCGGCAGACATGGTAATTAATTTAAAGACCGAGCCCGGCTCGTAAACCCCTTGGACCGCCGGGTTGAGGAAGTTTTTAATCTCATATTTTGAATAATCATTGGGATTAAAATTCGGAAAACTGGCCATGGCCAGGATTTTGCCGGTTTGCGGCTCCTGAACGATAACCGTGCCGGCCGCGGCCTTGTATTGGTCAATTAGTTTCTTCGTAATTTCTTCGGCTTCGGCTTGGATATTGCGGTCAATCGTCAACAGCAAATCACTTCCCTTTTCCGCTTCAATAATCTTGTCCCCTTTTATTTCGCCGTCTTTACCGGCAAGTATTTCGTCAAAATACACTTCCAAACCGTAAACGCCTTTTTTCGCATTGCCGGTTGAGCCGACGAAACCCAAAACGTGCGCCGCCAAATTTTCAAAAGGGTAAAAACGCAAAAAATGGCTGTCAACGTATATGCCCTTGAGATTTAAATCTTTTATCTGGTTTATTTGTTCACTGTTCGCTTTTTCCGCCAGTAATTCATATTGGTCGCCTTTTTTGTTTAATTTTTTTTCCAATTCTTCAACGGAAAGATTTAAAATTGGGGCCAGCTTTTCTGCGTAATTCTGCGTAAGGTCCGCGTCTTTCTGCGCCTCTACTGGAACGGCGAATATGGTCGGGTATTCCTTGTTCAGGGCCGCCGGGATAAGGTTGTTATTTCTGTCAATAAAATAAATGTTGCCTCTCGGCGCTTCAAATATGCCGCTGGCGCGCTCCTGGCTTTCCACTTTGGTTAAATAATAATCGCTCTTCCTAATTTGAAGGTTATAAATGTTAAAAATCAGGGCGAAAAACAAAATTCCAAAAAAAGAGATTAATGCTTTGATACGCCAATTCATGCCATTTTTATACCCGTTAGATAAAATATGGTTTTATCTAAAAGAATTAAATAATTGGTCGCTGATTATTTTTCTGTTAACCGCCTCATTGTTATCCAATGGGGTAAGGCTTTCTTGTAAAATTTTTATCTCTCAACAAGTTGTGATTCAAAATTTTGAGAAAGCCTTACGTATTCCGGGTTTTTGTCTAAAATCAACGGTTGAGTGTTATTAAGCAAAGATTCCAGACTCTCTTTATCAACGGCGCTGTAAAGATTATTTTTCAGTTCCGCGTTTTCCACTTCGGTTTTGGAAATAGCGCTTTCTTGACTTTTAATTTCGTGGCGAAGACTAACCAGTTGATTGTAAATAAACACTCCCCAGACGGTAAAACTGACTGAGGTCATTATCAAAAGTAAAATTAAGAAATTTGCTTTGCCGTTATTTTTATGCGGTTGAATTATTGTCAT
>CAZAUC010000034.1:0-2795 GCA_964488305.1 uncultured Candidatus Saccharibacteria bacterium | reverse complement strand
GCGTCGGCCACGTCCCACATCATCAAGCCAGACGACCAATGTGGTTCGCCGCCGGTGCGAATCACCAAATCAACCGGCGGCAAATCTTTAGTCCAAAGATTGGATTTAATCAATTTTTCGTCAATTCCTTGCCCTGAGCCGCGTCGAAGGGTTAATTCCGCGATTCTTTGAATCGCGGTCGTCATTTCATCGATCCCGCTGTAAGCCAAAAGGATTGTTAACTGGTGGTTTTTGTAATTTTTGGTCTTTTCAACCAACGTTTTTATCGGCCGTTTAACTTTTTCGGGAAATAATTTATTCCACCGGCCCAGAACGTTAACCTTAACGAAATTCTGATGAATTTCTTTGTTTTTTATTAATTTTTTAAAATAAATCTCAAAGAGATTCAGTAAAAATTTAACTTCCTGAGGAGACCTTTTGGTAATGTTATCCAAAGAAGTTCCCCAAAAGGTAAAACAGGGAATTTTTAGTTCCAAGGCGGTTTTTAAAATTTTTCCGGTCGTTTTAACTCCTTCACGGTGTCCAAAATAAGGAGGTTTCTTTCTTTTTTTTGCCCAACGCCGATTACCATCGGGAATTAAGACAATGTGATTTGGTAAATTCATATAAAAACTTTTCAATGCGGCTCACGGCAATTCAATTCGCATAGTATAAAAAGTTTACACTGAGCGAGCCTTCGACTTGACTCAGGGCAAGGCGGAGCGAGTCGAAGTGTGGACCTACGGGGAATCGAACCCCGGCCTCATCCATGCCATGGACGCGTAATGCCACTTTACTATAGGCCCTTTATTGAAAAATAACGAATTTAAATTCGCTCTTGAAAATTTATCTAAAAACCGAAATTTATTCTTTCTCTTTTTCTTCTTTAATCGGCTTTGTTTTTTTGCTAAAAACGTAAAGGTACAAAATCTCCAATATCCCTACGGTATTAACCACCAACAATACAACAAACCAAACTTTATCCCTGCGACGGGCCGCCTGCCAAAGCGCCAATCCTTTCCAAATAATTGACCAAAGGAGAAGCGGAATGAACAGAAAACCGAACATACTCGCCAAGGCTCCCATCATGCCAAAACCGACCATTGAATTATAAAAATTTGCCATCATACAGGTTATATCTTAGAATAAACAGGGAAAGATTTCAACTAATAAGTAAAGCGTTTTTATTCCCCCTCGTCGTTCAACGGATAGGACGGAGGTTTCCTAAACCTTAAATCGAGGTTCGATTCCTCGCGAGGGGACACTTCGACTCGTTGCGCTCGCTCAGTGTAAACAATAGCGAGACGAAGTATTCTGAGTTTATCGAAGAATATTGGAGGAGTGCCTGAGTCCCCGAAGCATCCGCCAGCTGGCGGAGCTACGGGGCAAGGGCTGAAGCGATTCGTGAGTTTTCCCGATTTGTCTCCGACCTTGAGTCGAAGTAACAAATCGCAATCCCGTTTATTGCGGTGGGGTGGCTGAGTCCGGTTTAAGGCGCCGCACTCGAAATGCGGTATTCCGCTTAGCGGGATCGCGAGTTCAAATCTCGCCCCCACCGCAATATGCGGGACGAATCTCACCTCCTCCGCACCATCAAATGTCATTGAAAATCAAATCTAAATATATTCTTATATCCCTTCCCTTTTTAGTCGTAATTGCCTTTATGGTTTGGTCTGCTTTGCCAAATCGCGAAACAAAAAAACCAATGGTTCGCATCGGCTCAATAAATATTCCGGTGGAAATCGCTGAAACCGAAGCAGCACGGGGAAAAGGACTCTCTGGCAGGCCGTCTTTGGATAAAAACAAAGGAATGCTTTTTATGTTTCCTAAATCAGATTTCCATCAATTTTGGATGCCGGACATGAATTTTCCCATAGACATAATATGGATAAATAATGGGGAGGTTGTGGGTATTACGCCAAATATTTCAGATAATTTTAACCAGGAGAATCCGCGGGCTTATTCTCCGCCGCAACCAGTACGATACGTGCTTGAGGTAAACGCCGGCTTCAGCACAAAAAATAAAATCAAGATCGGAGACGTTATTGCTTTTGAAAATATTTAGGGGAATATATCGTTTATCTTCTGTTTTTAGAAATTAGAATTTAGAAATTAGAAATTTCAGTATGTATATTCGTCAACCAATAATCCCTGGTTATCAAAAAGCAAAACCCGGTCATGCTGGGAATCCAAAATATGTTGTCTTACCCAAACTCGCCACTCGTTGGAGAGAAAATCGCTATCCCAGCGGTGTTTCCGAAAACAACCCTCCTGACTAATGGTATCTAAAAAGGCGCGGCACTCAACTTCTTCCCGTCTACTACCCCCTATTGAAACATAAAAGGATTCAGAATCTTTATCCGGAACTACACAGCCCCATAAAGAGAGAATATAAGATTGGCATTCGCCGGAGAGGTAAGAAATCTCCGAACGAGAAGGTGACGGACAATTCTGTGGCAACGACGGAATAAAAACATAATCATTCTGCAAATAACCAGTACATTTATTTAATCTAAAATTTCTATTGACCGGATTGACACTAAGGTAAATAATAACGTAATTATTCGCCGATAAAACAATATCTTCTTCCTGGGTTGAACTTAATGGTTCATAAACGTTAACGGCTTGAGGAACGACAATTTCTCCACCGTTCGTTTTTACCCGCCAGCCAGTAACATTAACTTTTGCGGTACTTGATAAACTGGAACTAATCTTAATTTCTGAAGGATTAATGTAGCCATAGGCGTAAGAAGCGGAAATTCTAATTTTTCCGAAATAAGAAGAAAGTTGGCTGCGTGTAAAGCCCGCAGGAATTG
>CAZAUC010000033.1:0-3049 GCA_964488305.1 uncultured Candidatus Saccharibacteria bacterium | reverse complement strand
ATTTTTTTGGCGACTTTTTTTGCCGCATCAAGAGCTTTTTTATAATTGGCCTGTCCCAGATTCAAAAACACACCGGTCACATCGTATCCTTGTTGTTTTAAAAGTAAAGCCGCCGCACTAGAATCGACCCCTCCAGACATGGCTACCAGTACAGTTTTGCCATTACCATTTTTCACGTCGCCGGCCTGTCCTGTAGCATCCAAGAGGGATTGCTTCGGGGACATCGCCACAAGAACTTTCGGCTTTTCAATTAATTTATGAGTCATTTTATATAGCATTATAACTGTTTTCAGCCCCTATTGACAAAGAAATGTTTTGGGTATATACTCAAAATAGACGGTTATTAATTTAAAGGTCGGCTGTCTTAATTAAATCATTTAACTATGCCAAGATTTGATGGAACAGGTCCTATGGGCTATGGTCCCGGAACCGGTAGGGGTCTCGGTCCCTGCGGAGCCGGCATGAGACGAGGCTGGGGTTGGGGCGGATACGGTTATGGAGCCAGAAGGTTCATTTCGCCCAAAAACGAACTGGCCGCCTTGGAAGAGGAAGAGCAAATGCTTGAAGCGGAATTAGAGGCGATTCGCGAAGAAAAAGCCGCCCTAAAGGGCCAAAAAAAATAAAAGGCCGTTTGTCCGGCTCCTCTCTAAAAAGAGAGGGGCCGGTGGAGCCTTCTTGTTTAAATATAGCTTCAAACTGCTTAAATTTCAATAATTTATGACGAGACCGCGACTTTGTAGAAGAATCAGGTTTAATCCAAGCGTAATTTATTTTAAACCGCAGGGCATGCCGATGAGATTTTTGGAGGTGGTTGAATTAACAACTGAAGAAATGGAAGCCATAAGATTGAAAAACGTGAAGGGCCTAGACCAGATAGAAGCGGCTGAAAAAATGAATACCTCCCAAAGTACTTTTCAAAGAATTCTTTCTTCCGCTTATAAAAAGATCTCAGAAGCGCTGGTTTGCGGAAAAGCAATTAAGATTAAAACGCTGTAAATTCAATTCTTTTTCGCCCGTTCGTCATAAATACCCGTTTGGGTATTTACTCTAATAATGTCTCCTTCGTTAATAAAGAGAGGCACTGATATTTTGGCGCCGGTCTCAATAATAATAATTTTTGTGCCGCCCTGCGCCGTGTCGCCGCGAATGGCCGGCGGGGCATCCACTACTTCATAATCAACTTTTATCGGCAATTCAATGCCGATTATTTTCCCCTCATACTTCACCGCCTGAACCTCAATGTTCGGCTTCAAAAACTGCGCTGAATCTCCTAACTCTTCCATTGTAAGCGAAAAGCGGTTGCGCGGATTATCGGGTTCATTAAACCAATACTGGCCGCGGTTCTCATAGAGAAACCGCGATTTTAATTTTTCCAGTTCAGCCTCTTCAAATTCATCGGCTGGTTTGAAATTTCTTTCTAAAACCTGACCGGTTTTAAGATTGCGGATTTTTGTCTGAACGCTCGCTCCGCCTCTTCCTATGTGCAGGTGCTTCACCGACATCACTACATAAGGCTCCTGACCAATCTTTATCAATGTTCCATTTTTAAGGTCGTTAATTGAAAGCATAGCTACGCTTTATAATGCCAATCTACGAATTTATGCGAATGCCGCTAATAATTTATTCGCATGCGCCTATTCGCTAAGGCTTTCGCATACTATTTGCAGTATTCGCAATCGTTCGCATTTTTAGCATTATGTTTATTAAAACAGTTTTTTTTGCGGTTCTGTGTTTTCTTTTTCTTCTTCGCTAAAAATTTTTACTTTACCGTATTCACCGTCATAGCCGGGCCGGATTTCCAATTCCCCTTCGCGAACCGCTTTAACGGCCTGACCGATTTGATTGCCTGCCGCGTTTTCAATTTCTTCACCACTAATCTCCAAAAGGATTTTTAATTCGCTGCCGAATTCTTTTATCAAATCACCGTATTTCTCTTTCACTTTTTTACTGGCCGCCCCTACGCCGTAAGATTCGGCGATAATTTCATCAAGCTGAATGAGGTTATAATATGGAACGCGGTTCTTGCAGCTTTTATAATACCCCTTCGTTTTAGTTTCTGCTGTCGGCCGATCAGCTAATTTTTCCACGCGATTCATTACGCCAATGGTCAATTTCCTGCCGCATTTTGGACAAATCCCATTATGTTTTTTTGTCTCTTCCGGAGAAAAAATTACGCTGCAGTTACGGTGACCATCATAATGATATTTGCCTTCTTCGGGAAAAAATTCAATTGTAGCAACGAATTTTTCTTGCCCCTTGTTTTCTTCTCGTTTTGATGGGGCGCCGCTTTTTATCGCTTCTATAATTCCGTTATAAGAAAGTTCCGTATCAAAAATATTGGCTTCCCGGCCGATTCGCTGTAAAGAATGGGAATCTGAGTTGGAAATCAGAGCAATTTTGTCCAGTTGGGAAAGCCGCCAGTTCATCGCCGGGTCGCTGGATAAACCGGTTTCGCCGGCGAAAATATTTTTGGCATATTGACCAAAACATTCTTCAATGGAATCAAAGCCCGACATTGAGCCGAACATGCTGAACCACGGCGTCCAGATATGAGCCGGGACAACATAAGCTTCGGGGCTGGTGTTAAAAACGATTTTTGCCAGTTCACGGGCATCCAAGCCCAGGATCGGCCGGCCGTCTGATTTTAAATTACCTATCCAGCCCAGCTGAGCATTAATTTTTTCCACGGTTTCAATATCCGGCGCAAAAACGAGATTGTGAATCCGGTAAACTCTTTTTACTCCGGCTGGCGACTGCCTTGAATAAATACTGGAAATTTCAGTGCTTAAAAAGAATCGCGTCTCGGCCAATGTTCCTTTAATTGTTTTTCTCTTATATTGCGGTTTTAACTTAAAAAGCCCGGGTTCTGCCGGTTCCAATTTTTCTTTAATTTCTTTAAACCATTCCGGGTGTGTAAAATCGCCGGTCGCCATCACCAAAATTCCTTTATCGTCAGCCCAGCGGTCTAATTCTTCCAGGGTCATATCTTTGGATGTGGCGCGGGAATATTTTGAATGAATATGAAGGTCGGCAATAAAACGCATAAAAT
>CAZAUC010000032.1:0-3217 GCA_964488305.1 uncultured Candidatus Saccharibacteria bacterium | reverse complement strand
ATGTTGGATTTAAAAGCGTTAAATCGGGCGATTGAACAGATTGCCCAGGAAAAAGGAATTGAACCGTCAGCCGTCAAGGAGGCGATTGAAGCGGCTATTGCCACTGCTTACAGAAAAGAATATCGGAAAAAAGGAGAAATCGTTAAATGCCAGCTTGACCTCAAGACAGGCCAGGCAAAATTTTGGCAGATAAAAACCGTAGTTGATGAAAATACGGTTAGGATGAAAGAAGAAGAGGAGGAGAAAAAAGAGAAGAGGGACAAAACGGAAAAAGAGAAAAAAATGGAAGCTGAAACCGAAGAAATGATTCCTTTATACAATCCCGACAGGCATATTTTACTTGACGAGGCAAAGAAGATAAAAGCCGACATTCAGGTCGGCGAGGAATTAGAGTTGCCCCTGGAAGAACAGGGTGATTTCGGCCGCATTGCTTCCCAGGCGGCTAAACAGGTTATTCTGCAGAAATTAAGGGAAACCGAAAGAGATTCGGTTAAGAAAGAGTATCAGGGGAAAGAGGGGGAAATTATCAGCGGCGTGGTTCAAAGAATTGAACGAGGTAATGTTTTTGTTGATTTGGGTCGGGCCACCGGCATTATGTTTTATAACGAAACCATTCCGGGTGAACACTACCGCATCGGTGAAAGATTGAGATTTTATCTTTTGGCGGTTCAAGAAGAAACGAGAGTGCCGGGATTAATTCTTTCCCGCAGCCATCCGAAATTCGTTTCCAAGCTTTTTGAAATGGAAGTGCCGGAAATTCACGATGATTTGGTGGAAATTAAAGCCATTACGCGGGAAGCGGGCAGTCGCACTAAAATTGCCGCCGCTTCTAAAGTGGAAGGCGTTGACCCGATCGGTTCTTTGGTTGGCCAGAGAGGCACACGGGTAATGTCCGTCACCAATGAATTGGGCAACGAAAAAATTGACATTATTCAATGGTCAGAGGAGCCGGAAAAATTCATTGCTTCATCGCTCTCGCCAGCCAAAGTTACTTCAGTGGAAATTTTGCCTCGTCGCGAAGCCATGGTTATTGTGCCGGAAGACCAGTTAAGTTTGGCCATTGGCAAGGGCGGACAAAACGTCAGATTGGCGGCCAAGTTGACTGGTTGGAAAATAGACGTCCGTTCCCAATCGCGGCCAGAAGTAGTTCAGTTTGACCCGGGTAAATTAGTGGTAGATTCCAATAAAGATGAAATTTCTGACGAGGCAGAAAAATTAGAAGAAGATAAGATAAAAGAAGAGGTAGAAGTCAAAAAAGAAGAAGTTGAAGTTAAAGAAAAAACAGAAAAAAAAGAAGAGAAAAAAAAGAAAGACAAAAAAGAATAATAAACTAATTTTTAATTATGGATATCTATTACTTTACTCTTGTTCCTGCTTTTGTTGCCATTCTATATAGCGCTTACATTATTTTTTGGCTGAAAAAACAGCCGGATGGCGACGAAAAAATGAAAGAAATTTCTTCAGCTATCCATATTGGCGCAAGGGCTTATTTGAACCGGCAATATCGGAGTGTAGCGATCGTTGCGGCAGTGATTTCTATCACTATCTATTTTGTTTTTGGATGGCTCTCGGTTGCTGGATTTCTGGCCGGCGCGTTTGCCTCGGCTTTAGCCGGTTATATCGGTATGAATATCGCGGTTCGCGCTAATTCCAAAACCGCCCAAGCCGCCAAAAGAGGTTTGTTTCCGGCTTTATCTTTGGCTTTTAAATCCGGTTCAGTCACTGGATTTTTAGTGGCCGCTTTGGCTTTATTGTCTGTCAGTTTATTTTATTTCTTAACAAATGACGTCAAGGTTTTAATCAGTCTGGGGTTCGGCGCCAGTTTAATTTCGGTTTTTGCCAGATTGGGCGGCGGCATTTACACCAAGGCCGCGGACGTGGGCACGGATTTGGTCGGTAAGGTGGAAGCGGGTATTCCCGAAGACGACCCGCGCAACCCGGGCGTAGTGGCAGATTTAGTAGGTGATATGGTTGGCGATAATGCCGGAATGGCGGCTGACCTTTTTGAAACTTATGCCGTGACTTTAATCGCGGCCATGCTTTTAGGCTTTGCTATTTTCGGCGATAAAGGAGTCCACTTGCCCTTGGTTTTGGGCGGAGCCGCCATTATTGCTTCAATTATCGGCAGCTGGTTCGTCAAATTAGGGAAAAAGAATAATATAATGAACGCCCTTTACAAAGGCTTGTTTTGGTCATTGGGGATTTCCGCAATTTTGTTCGCGCCGATTAGCCGGTATTATTTTGGAGAGAATTACGGCAATATTTTCTGGAGCGCGATAATCGGTTTGGTAGTTACGGTTTTAATGGTAATCATTACCGATTATTATACGGCCAAGAAATATCGGCCGGTTCAATCAATTGCCAAAGCGTCAAATTCCGGGCACGGCACCAACATCATTATGGGTTTGGCGATTGGTATGGAATCCACCTTTCTGCCGATTATCTTAATCAGCGTCGGCGTACTGTTGAGTTTTTGGCTGGCCGGCCTTTACGGCGTGGCCATCGCGGCCATGGCCATGCTGTCAGCCGCCGGAATGATTGTGGCGATTGATTCTTTTGGCCCGATTACCGACAACGCCGGCGGCATTTCAGAAATGACCGAACAGCCAAAAGAAGTGCGCGAAATCACCGATAATTTGGACGCGGTTGGCAACACCACTAAAGCCGTGACCAAGGGTTATGCCATTGCTTCGGCCGGTTTGGCTACTCTGGTTTTGTTCGCCAGCTATACCGAGGAATTGACCGGTTTCATTAAAAACATTGAATTTAGACTGCAGGACCCCTACGTGATTATCGGTTTGTTTTTGGGGGCGAGCGTGCCATACCTTTTTGCTTCCATTGCCATGCGGGCGGTTGGTAAAACAGCCGGGTCAGTGGTAGAAGAAGTAAGAAGGCAGTTCAGGGAAATTCCGGGAATAATGAAAGGCGAAAATAAGCCGGATTACAGCCGGGCGGTTGATCTAGTAACCAAAGCCGCCCTTAAAGAAATGATTGTGCCGGCTTTGATTCCAATTATCGCGGTTTTGGCTGTTGGATTAATTTTAGGCGCCAAGGCATTGGGAGGATTTTTAATCGGCTCAATCGTTTCCGGGATATTTCTGGCAATTTCAATGACTTCCGGCGGTGCGGCCTGGGACAATGCTAAAAAACATATTGAGTCAGGTAATTTCGGCGGCAAGGGCTCAGAAGCTCACAAAGCAGCCGTCACCGGCGACAC
>CAZAUC010000031.1:0-3600 GCA_964488305.1 uncultured Candidatus Saccharibacteria bacterium | reverse complement strand
TAGCATATTTCATCTATCCTGTCAATATAGCGAGCTCCGGTAATAGGACTCCCTTCAATTTTATTCAGGGCAAGCGAACTTTCAGTTATAAACAATTTATCTCATAGTTAACTTTATAATTTCTTCGGCAATCATTTTGGCGGCCTCGGGTTTGGAAAAAGTTTTGGCGGCCGCGGACATTTGCCCCAGATTTCCTTGTTCAGAAAATATTTTTGTAAGCTGACTTAAGAAAATATTAGGTTCAAGGTTCGGCTGTTCAATGACAATGGCGGCGCCGGTTTTTGCATATTCATAAGCGTTAATCGTTTGGTGTTCGCCGCCAACCTCCTGCGGCAAAGGAATCAAAATTGACGGCTTGCTAAAAATTGCCGCTTCAAAGATTGAGCCGCTGGACGCCCGTGAAATTATTACGTCAGCCGCCGTATACGCGTCCTTCAAATCTTTTTCAAAATAAGACATCAATTTATAACGGCTTCTATCCCCCACGGGATAACTTTTTAAAATGAGCCCCAGTTCTTTGCTGACGTTTTCAAAATTTTTAATGCCGGTCTGGTGTAAAATCTGATAATTTTTTATCAGCTCTTCCGCCATCTCCATCATAAAATCATTTATCTTAACCGCCCCCTGGGAGCCACCGATTACCAGAATAACCGGTTTTTCCGCGCTAAAACCGAAAACTCTTTTGGCTAATGCCGGCTGTAAAACTTCTCCGCTAAAAAGAGACGGCCTGACCGGGTTGCCGATTAAGGCGATTTTTGGGAATAATTTTGCGCTGTTAGCCAAATTTTTTGCCGTTGAATCAAAAGATACGGCGATGCGGTCGGCAAATCTGGCCGCCAGACGGTTAGACAATCCCAAAACCGAATCAGAGTCGTGAATAATCACCGGCACGCGATAGAACTTACAAGCCAAAACAACCGGCAAAGAACCGGGCCCGCCCTTGGAAAACAGGACTTCCGGCATAAACCAAAAAACTTTCCAGAGTGCCTGGATAAAACTTAAAGGCAAAAGAATCGTCAGGTCAATGACGTTTTGGATATCAGGGTAACGGCGCAATTTGCTGGAAAAAATATTTGACACCCGCACCCCATTTTGCACCAGTAGTTTCCGAAAGATGCCGGCCACGCCGAAATAGCGCAAATCTAATTTAGCTCCGCTGTTGGCCGCTATTTTTTGAAGTTCTTCGGTAACGGCGACAATCGGATAAATATGACCGCCTGTCCCGCCACCGGTGAATAAAATACGCATAAATGTTCTAAGGTTCTATCGCTTCGCTTGTTGTAATGAAATTAAACAATTACAACATTTACGACAATTAAAACAAATAACAACTTAATTATTTGTGTACTTACTAATGTTAACAATTACACCAGACATAGTCAAAAAAATCGCCAGCGATGTGCCGCCGTAACTGATGAAGGGCAAAGGAACGCCGGTCAAGGGAATCAATCCAGAGATGGCCGCAATGTTAATGAAGGCCTGAATGCCGATTATTGAAACGAAGCCCACGACGATTAATCTGGCAAAATGGTCGCGGGAATTTTTCGCTATTATAAATCCTCTGAAAAGAAATAAAATAAAAATTCCTATCAAGCTTACTGCTCCGACAAAACCCAGTTCTTCGCCGATAACGGCAAAAATTGAATCGCTGATTGGTTCGGGTAAATATTTGAATTTAGTGGTGGACTGGCCGAAGCCAACGCCCCAAAGACCGCCGGAACCGATGGCCATTTTGGACTGATTAATTTGATATCCTTGGGATTGATAATCAATTGCCTCAGAACCAAAAAAGTTTTTTACGTAAGTTTCCACCCGCGCCAGACGATAAGGTGTAATTGAAACAAGCAGAATTAAAGCTATTAAAGCCAGAAATACCGTGCCGAAAACGAAAGAAAGCCGGGCGCCGCTGACGAAATAAACCAACAAACCACTGGCCATAATGATAATCACGGAAGTGGTTGACGGCTGGATGAAAATGAGAAAACTTATTAAACCGCAAATAATCAAAAAGGGCAGGTAGCCGGACAAAATATTCGTCTGACGATGCGAACTTTTTTCCCTTTTGGCACCCAACCAAGCGGCTAGATATACGATAAAAGAAAATTTTAACAGTTCTGCCGGCTGAACGGACAAAGGGCCGAGGTTGAGCCAGCGGTTGGAACCGGCGTGAGAAAATCCCAAAGGCGTGAAAACCAATATCAAAGCGAGTAGACTGATAAGCAGTATGGGAACGGCCAGTTTTTGCCACCAGCGGTAATAAAGCAGAGCGCCGAGCAAAAATCCCAAGATGCCAAAACTTAGTCCGTAAAGAATCTGATGTTTTAGGTAATAATAAGTGTCGTTAAATTTGATTTTACCCAAATCTGACGAAGCTGATGAAAGCATCACCAACCCGAAAATGGTCAACAAAACAACGCAGGAAAGAAAAACGTAATCGGGCGCGTGGCCAGCCTTTTTCATAGAAAATTTAAAATGTAAATATCAAAATGAAAAATGACAGTGTAAAAATGTTAAAATGGCTTAAATCCTAAAATCTATTATTTGCCGACAGGCAAATACCTGAATTTTACATTTTGCCTGCCCCATAGCGAGCTTGCTCTGCTATGGGGATTTTTGAATTTTGAATTACTTCTTTAGTATTTTTCCCGCCAAGATATCATGAATTTCCCCTTCCCTGACTACTCTTTCGCCGTTGACGATTACTTCCCGGATTTCGGCGTCTTTAAACAAAACTAAATCCGCGAAATAACCTTCCCTGATTAATCCCCTTCTGTCTAAATCCAATCTTTGGGCAGGCAGGCCGGTAATTTTATAAATTGCTGTGCCAAGCGGCATAATTTTTTTCCTCTCCGCCAAATCCAAGAATCCAGTAAATATTTTATAAGGAGATTTTTCTCCGACCACCTTTTTTAATCCTTCGGGCTCACCGAAACTGGCGCCACCCGAACAGATGATTGCCCGTTTATGAACGAGGGCTTTGCTTATTTTTCTTGAATTAATATTTCTGTATGAAACCACGGCTCGGAAGTTGGTTGATTTCATTAAATCCAACAACCCTTCGTAAACGTTGAGCTCCCTATTCTGACTGAATTCCCTCAGGGATTTCCCGGCCAAGTATTCATTGCCCGGCGCGCTCACGACCATAACTTCATCTCCTTTAAATCTGGGCAGTTCCTTGATAATTTTTTCCTTTAAACCGGGAGTTTGAATGTTTTTCAGCATTTCCACCCGGCCGCCTTCCTGCGCCCAATCAGGCAGGAAAGATGAAACAAGTACACTGCTGACGCTTAAAGGATAAACGCCGAAACAGACGTCAGCTTTATCAATGTTTTCGTCAATTAGGGCAAGCGTCTCTTCGTAATCGTTGCCCGAACCGATAAGCGGCCGGAGATGATTAATTAAAATTTTAACGCTCGTCTCTTTAGCCACGGCGATTATTTCCTTGACTGATGAAACCAGATTACTCCTCTCCTGGCGGAGACGAAAGGCGCAAAGTCGTTTAAATTTAGCCACGGTCTCCGCCAAAGCTCTGATTTCGCTGTGGGAAGTTTGACGAGCGTAACGGTGGTCCAAGCCCAGAGAAAAACCAAACGCTCCTTC
>CAZAUC010000030.1:0-3661 GCA_964488305.1 uncultured Candidatus Saccharibacteria bacterium | reverse complement strand
ATTTGTTCCCAATTTCTGCCTGGCGAAAAAACCGCGTAAGTAGAGATAAAAGGTATTTTGCCGGAAACGGCCAAACCGGCGGCCACGGCCGCTAAATTCTGCTCGGCAATGCCAATCTGGAAGAACCTTTCGGGAAATTTTTCGGCAAACCAATGACAACGCGTAGAGGCGGCGACGTCGGCTGATAAAACTACGACGTCGGCATTTTCCTCGCCGAGAGCCAAAAGTCCTTTGCCAAAACCATCGCGGGTCGGCTCCTGCCTGATTTCATCACTAAAAATTTTTTCCGAAAATTTTAATTCTTGATTTAGCATACTTAATCCGAAATTTCTATTTTCCCTTGCAATGTCTTTAATTCTTCCACGGCTTTTTTCGCCTGCTCTTTATTCATCATACCAGCATGCCAAGTATAATCCTGCTCCATAAAATCCACGCCTTTACCCGGAATAGTATGAGCAATTATTATCGTGGGCTTCTCGTAAATTGCCCCGGCTTCGCTAATGGCATCAATAAATTCTTCAATATTATGGCCGTCTGCCTCTAAAACATGCCAGTTAAAGGATTCGTATTTTTCTCTCAAAGATTCCAGAGGCATAATGTCTTCCGTAAAGCCGTCACTTTGAATGTTGTTCCTGTCAATGACCGCAGTCAGATTGCTTAAGCGAAGTTTTCCCGCCAGCATTACGGCTTCCCAAACACTGCCGCAATCTTGTTCGCCATCGGACATTAGACAATAAGTGTAATATTTTTTACCGTCTAACTTTGCCGCCAAAGCCATACCAATTGCCTGCCCCAATCCTTCGCCCAACGGACCGGAAGAGGTTTCTATGCCGGGCAAGGACTTGCGGTACGGGTGACCCTGAAGACGGCTGCCTAATTTTCTCAATGTTTTCAATTCGTCAACCGGAAAATAACCGGCCCGCGCCAAAGCGGCGTATAAAACAGGGCAGATGTGGCCGCAGGATAAAACGAACCGGTCGCGGTCCGGCCAGTCGGGTTTTTTGGGGTCGTGATTTAAAATATGGAAATAAAAAGCGGCAAAAATCTCCGCCGTGCCCAAAGCGCTGGCCGGATGACCAGAGCCAGCTTCAATTATCATTTCAATAACATCCTGACGCAGCTGGCCGGCAATTTCCTCTAATAGTTTGACTTTATTTTCGTGTAATGACTCCATAATCTAAACCTAAGCCGATTCCATTATTTTAATTTTTTGCAAACGACGTTGGTGGCTTTCGTCTTTGGAAAACGGCGTTTTCAGCCAAACCTCTAAAATTTTCCTGGCGTCGTCTTCCGTCAAAAAATCCGCGGCTAAAGATAAAACATTGGTATCGTCGTCATTACGAGAGGCGCGGACCTGGTCCGGATTAATCGCCAAAACCGACCTGACGCCTTTAAATCTGTTAGCCACTATGTCCACGCCCGCACCGGAACCGCAAATTAAAATTCCCCGGTGATTTAACGGGTCCTGGGCAATGGCCTGACCGACCGCAAAAGCAAAATCAGGGTAATCGTCGTTTTCATCAAAACGCTCGTTGCCGACGTCAACTACCTCATATCCCTGATTGTCCAAAAATTTTTTTAAGGTTTCTTTTAGATTGAAGCCGCGGTGGTCGGCACCGATATAAATAAGCATAAACTAGTATTTAGGTTTTAAACTGCGGTCAGTTTGAAAATTTGTTTGAGTAATATAGCCGCATAACCCCATTCATTATCATACCAAGACAGTACTTTGACCAAATCGCCGTCAATTACTTTAGTAAATTTCAAATCAACGATGGCGCCGTGCGGCTCGCCGATAATATCCGAAGAAACGATTTGTTCATCGCTGACTTTTAAAATTCCCTGCCAATTGGGACTGGCGGCCGCTTTTTTTAGAATGTCATTAATTTCTTCGGCTGACGTTTTTCTTTTAGCGATAAAAGTGATGTCAGCGATGGAACCGGTTACTACCGGCACGCGCAGGGCAATGCCGTCAAATTTTCCTTCCAAGTCTTTTATTACGCGTGTGACCGCAATGGCCGCGCCGGTGGTTGAAGGAATGATGTTTTGCGCTCCGGCCCGGCCGCGGCGAAAATCACTGCCTTTAACCGGTGAATCAACCATTGTCTGCGTATTGGTATAAGCGTGAACCGTATTTAAAATGGCTTTCTGAATCCCGGGGTTCTGGCCTAAAACCGCGATAACCGGCGAAACAGCGTTGGTCGTGCAGGAGGCGTTAGAAATCAAGACTTTTTTTTCTAAATCACCATCATTGATGCCAACCAGAATCGTTTCACCGCCGGCCGTGCCTTCGGCATCCTTGGCCGGCGCAGTTAAAATTACCCTTTTGGCGCCGGCATCCAAGTGCGCCTTGGCTTTTTCAAAAGATTCAAAAACGCCGGTAGACTCAATCACCAAATCAATGCCTAAGTCTTTCCACGGCAGTTTAGTCGGGTCTTTCTCCTGGATAAATTTTATCTTCTTTCCGTCAAGGGTTAATTCTCCTTTTTGTTTATCGCCGTTTACTTCGCCCAGAAATTGCCGGTAAACCGAATCATATTTCAAAAGATAGGCAAGGTTTTCCAAGTCGCCCAAGTCGTTAATGGCGATAATTTCCAGGTTTGATTGATTTATTGCCTGTCGCAGGAAAAGCCTCCCTATTCTCCCAAATCCATTGATTGCTATTTTAATCATATTATTTTTATAGATTAAACCGACTTGCCCCCGTAATAAAACTTCTTTTGGTACGGGGTACGGCCGCTCTTATTAATAATGATTTTCCAGCTCATATAATATATATTATATGAGCTGGAAAATAAAACAACAAGACCAAAAAAACTAAAAAGGTTGATAAGTTAAATAATAATCAGTAAAATTTAATTAGCAAATTTACAGCAAAAAGGAGATAGGGATGAAAATCATATTAACCATAAAGAATCCAGAGGGAATATATTATAGCGGGTTAATTGAAACGCCGCCTAAACTGAAAAGGTTCTTATTGGTAAACAAAAATGCGAGAAGAGTAATTCTGTGGAAAAAGCCTCTGCGAGTAGAAATTCGCAGTAGCAACCGCGGCGAATACCAGCTTGAATGCTTTGTAGGATACAAACGCAGAAATAGAGTGCCAATGAGGGCCTTCCGCTTTAAACAGATTAATCCATGGGGAAAGAATATGGTTACGGGCAGGGATTTTAATACCGGTAAATTCATTCCATGGAGCTGTTTTTTTGAAATACAGCGGTACTAGAATTGAAATGCACCCATCTTGCTGGGTGCATTTTTTTATGAATTTAAAAAGTGAAAAGTTACTACACCGAACGCCACGGCCACGTTCAACGATTCTTTTCCTTGACCGGTGCGTCGGGGATGGTGAGCTTGTCGAATTATTCTGCCTCGCATCGGGATTTCTAAAATTTTATCAGCCCGTTTGAGAATTGAAGGCGGAATACCGCGTATTTCATTTCCCAAAATTATGGCAGTTTTTCGGGCACTATCACGCGTGATAGTGTCTTTAATTTTGATTTTAAAATAAGGGATTGATTTTTTGTTTTGTTCAATGGCGAAAATTTTAAAACCTTGCTTCTTAAGATTTTCAAGCAACTTTAAAGTTGCTTGTGCTGAGCTTGCCGAAGCAACTTGTGCTGAGCTTGCCGAAGCAACTTGTGCTGAGCTTGCCGAAGCA
>CAZAUC010000029.1:0-3868 GCA_964488305.1 uncultured Candidatus Saccharibacteria bacterium | reverse complement strand
CAGTTATTTAGTTGAAAATTGGTCTATTATAATGATAGCACGTTCTGTATTAAGAGTCAAGCATCATTATGTTAGTGGGCTAATAACCTTATGGAAGACAAGACAAAAATGGTTTGTTTTTGTCTTTATTTTTGTTATAATTAAAGTACCCGCAGCGGGTATTTTATTTGTTTATGTCCAAAATGACCGCTAAAAAAGCCGCTAAAAATGCGGCAAAAATAAAAGAAGAAAAACCGGTTGTTCAGGAAATTGATTCAGAAAACAATAAGGCCTCGGCCTCTTACAGTGCCAAGGACATTTACGTTTTGGAAGGTTTAGAACCGGTCAGAAAGAGACCGGGAATGTACATTGGTTCAACCGGCGTTGACGGCCTGCACCATCTTATCTGGGAGGTAGTGGATAACAGTTTGGATGAGGCAATGGCCGGTTATGCCAAAAATATCCGGGTGGAAATTTTGAAAGACAATAAAGTTTCCGTTACGGACGACGGCCGGGGCATTCCGGTAGACGTTCATCCGCAGACGAAAAAATCCGCCTTGGAAACCGCCCTTTGCACGCTTCACGCCGGCGGAAAGTTCGGCGGCGAATCGTATAAAGTTTCCGGCGGCTTGCACGGCGTCGGCGTTTCCGTGGTCAATGCCTTGTCTGTTTGGATGAAAGCCGAAATTCAAAAAGACGGCGGAGTTTACGTTCAGGAATACAAAAGGGGCGCGCCGCAGTACAAAATTAAAAAAACCGGCAGTTCAAAAGAAAGCGGTACTAAAATCACTTTTCAGCCGGACCTGGAAGTTTTTTCCAAAATAGAATTTGACCGAAGAAGAATTTTGGACCATCTTCGTCAGCAGGCTTTTTTGACCAAGGGAGTTAGGATAGAATTCATTGATTTCAGAGACGCCGTGCCTTTTTATTACGCTTTCTGTTTTGAGGGAGGATTGTTGTCTTTCATTAATTATCTTAACCGCACCCACCAGCCGGTTCAGAAGGAAATTTTTTACGTTCATAAAAATTATGAAAAGATTGAAGTGGAGACCGCTTTTGTTTACAATCAGGAAGTTGAAAGCCAGGAATTGAGTTTTGCCAATAACATTTATACGCCGGACGGCGGCATGCATTTGACCGGTTTTCGCTCGGCTTTGACCAGGACTTTAAATGATTATGGCCGGACCAACGGCTATCTTAAAAACTCGGATGACAATTTTATCGGCGACGACATTCGGGAGGGTTTGGTGGCAATCGTATCGGTCAAGCTAAGAGAGCCCCAATTTGAGGGGCAGACAAAAGCCCGTTTGGGCAATCCGCCGGCAAGAACCGCAGTTGAAACAGTAGTCAATGAAGCCCTGAAAGAATTCTTGGAAAAAAATTCAGCCGACAGCCGCGCCATTATTGAAAAGTGTTTGTTAACGGCTAAGTCCAGAAAAGCCGCTAAAGCCGCCAAAGAAACCGTTCTAAGAAAGGGGATTTTGGAAGGAATGACTCTGCCAGGGAAACTGGCTGATTGTTCAAGCCGTAACCCCGAAGAATCAGAATTATTCATCGTTGAAGGCGACAGCGCCGGCGGTTCGGCAAAATCGGCCCGCGACCGCAGATTTCAGGCGATTTTACCTCTGCGGGGAAAAATTTTGAACGTGGAAAAAGCCAGGGTTGATAAGATGCTTTTAAATAAGGAGATTCGTTCTTTGGTAATGGCCGTTGGCACCGCCATCGGCGACGAATTTGACATCTCAAAAATCCGTTATCACAGAATTATTATTGCCACCGATGCCGACGTAGATGGCGCGCACATCCGCACTCTGCTTTTGACGCTTTTTTACCGCTACTTCACGGAGGTAATTGAAAACGGCTATCTTTACATTGCTCAACCGCCGCTTTACAGGGTTCAGGTTGGCAAAGAAGTAAAATATGCGTATAATGATGCGGAAAAAGAGAAAATGGTCAAAGAAATGGCAGTCGGCAGGAAGTCGGAAGCCAGCATAAACGTCCAGCGATACAAGGGCTTGGGAGAGATGAATCCGGAACAGCTTTGGGAAACCACGATGGATAGCCAAAATCGGATTTTGAAACAGGTTACCGTCGGAGACGCCCAGGAAGCTGAAAGACTGTTTGATATTTTAATGGGAGAAGTGGTTGAGCCGCGTAAACACTTTATTCAGAGCCAGGCGGCAATGGTAAAGAACTTAGACATATAACTATCTTTTTCTACGTTTTTTCTATATTTTTCTATTTTTCTCACATAAATTAGTACGAGATAAAAATAGATAAAATTAGAGATAAAGAGAAAAATTGTAATTTATAATGTTAAACCGATTAAAATCTTATTTTCAGGAATCGTACCGGGAAATCCACCGGGTTAATTGGCCCACCAAGCGGGAAACCCTGCGGTTGACTTTGATTGTCATCGGCATCTCTCTCGGCGTGGCGGCATTTTTGGGAATTTTGGATTTGACGTTTACGTATTTATTGCAAAAATTCTTAATTTAATAAGATGATGTAAATTTGAACATACATTGAACATACCTTGAACATACATTATGGAACAAAAGACGCAAAAAACTAAATCAACGGGGACGGTAAAATCCCGTCAGGAACTTAAGAAAAAAGGCGAGCGCCATTGGTACGCGGTTCATACTTATTCCGGCTACGAAGACGCGGTGGCGCGCTACTTGCGGCAGAGAGTTGATTCTTTGAGCATGAATGATAAGATTTTCAGCGTTATCGTTCCCAAGGAAAAGAAAGTTAAGATAAAAAACGGCAAACGTAAAACCGTGGAAGAAAAGATTTATCCCGGCTATGTTTTGGTGGATATGCTGATGAGCGAAGATTCTTGGTACGTGGTCAGAAATACGCCGCGGGTAACTGGCTTTGTAGGTGCCGATTCCACGGAACCAACCCCGCTTTCCAAGGAAGAGGTGGAGGCCTTGTTGGGCCGGATGAAAGAGGAAGAGCCGAGATTCAAGATTGAATTTGCGGTGGGAGAAGTCGTAAAAATTATTGACGGGCCGTTCAAAGATTACGAAGGAAAAGTATCTGAGATAGACGAGGAGCATGGTAAAATGAAAGTAATGGTGCCAATATTTGGCAGAGAAACGGCGGTGGAACTGGATTCATTACAAGTACAGAAAATTTAAACGCGATACCAATATACGAATTCATACTAATAATACTAATATTATTCGTATGATTAGTATCATTAGTATATTGGCATCGATTGAGCGAAGCGTATGGCAAAGCCAATCAAAACAATCGTAAAACTCCAAATTTCCGCCGGAGCCGCCAGTCCGGCGCCGCCGATTGGTCCGGCTTTGGGCCAGCACGGCGTTAATATTCAGCAGTTTTGTCAGCAGTTCAACGAAGCCACGGCTAAAATGGCTGGCGACATTATTCCGGTTGAAATTACCGTTTATGAAGACCGGAGTTTTGATTTTAAAATGAAAACCCCGCCGGCTTCTGATTTGTTGCGAAAAGCCGCTGGCATTGAGAAAGGTGCAGGCGATCCATTAAAGAATAAAGTCGGCAAAGTCACGAAAGCCCAAATTAAAGAAATCGCCGAAAAAAAGATGGCGGATTTAAATGCCAATGACGTTGAAGCGGCAATGAAAATTATAGAGGGCACCGCCCGCTCAATGGGCATAGAAGTGGAGAAATAATATGGAAAAATTACCTAAAGAACCTACACCAGAAGATGTTGATGCTGAAATTGAGCAGAAATTGAAAGAATTATATGAAAACTATTCTGAATTAGTGGAAATAGGTTCAGAGTTAGACGATAAATGGTATTGGGTTGAGCAGGAAGCTAACGTAGGGAAAGATAGGCAAGCGGCCAAAAAACATCTTGAGGAATTCATTGAAAAACTTGAAGAGATAAAAAAAA
>CAZAUC010000028.1:0-4012 GCA_964488305.1 uncultured Candidatus Saccharibacteria bacterium | reverse complement strand
CGGATATTAAACGGCTTTGACGTTTCACCGTTAATCAGAATTTTTACGTAAGCGTTGAAGTTATCAATGTTTAACAGGTCGTTTTCATTAAAAACCGGCTCAAATTGCTTAACCAGAGATTCCGCATCCTGC
This sequence comes from uncultured Candidatus Saccharibacteria bacterium, assembly GCA_964488305.1. GTDB lineage: Bacteria > Patescibacteriota > Minisyncoccia > UBA6257 > UBA9933 > CAZAUC01. The sequence goes on along the minus strand of CAZAUC010000028.1, from coordinate 3,880 downwards.
GCTCCCACGCGGAAAGATATGATTGAACCGACGTTACCGAAAACCGCGTCTCTAATTTTTTCCGTTAATTGCGCGATAAATTGATGAGCCATTGTCAAATTCAAAGCGTATTTGCGCGCTTCGGAAAGAATGGTAGCAATGGAATCAGTGGTGAAATTTTGAAATTCATCAATATAAAGATTGAAGTCGCGGCGTTGCTCTTGGGGCAAATCCACGCGGGACAAAGCCGCCATCAGGATTTTACCCGTAATGACCATTCCCAATAAATTGGCATTGATGTCGCCCACCCTGCCTTTTGACAGATTAACCAGCAAAATTTTCCCTTCATCCATAACCTTGCGGAAATTAAAAGCGGATTTCGGCTGGCCGATAATCGGTCTCATATAATCGTTGGTGGTAAAATTGTTGAATTTGGAAGTGATGTAAGGCGTCATGTTGGCCAAAGCCGCTTCGCCGCCGGCTTTAACCGCTTCTTCCTGCCAGAAATCCACCACCGCCGGATTGTAAATTCTGGCCAATTTTCTCTGGCGGAAATCAACGTCGGTAAAAAGCCTGGCCACTTCCATTAAAGTCGCCTGTTCATTTTGCGCGTCTTCCATCAATAAAAGCAAAGCATTCCTCATATATTGTTCAAACATTGGCCCCATCGTTTCCGCCAAAAAGAGTTTATTGAAAATGCTCTGCATTTCGTTAACGATAAAGGTTTTTTCTTCGGGCCGGTCAAGGGCGTATTCCAGCATATTTATGCCGAGAGGCCGCAGTCTGTCAGCCGGGTCAAAAACGATGACGTCTTCCATTCTTCTCTTGGGGGTCAATTCCAAAATTCTCTCAATTAAATCGCCGTGCGGGTCAATTATGGCCACGCCTTTGTTATTATTGACGTCGTCCACCACCATATTAGTCATCAACGTTGATTTACCGGTGCCGGTCTGCCCGACGATGTAAACGTGACGGCGACGGTCTTCTTCGGTAATGTGAACCGGTTTCCGTTCGTTTCGAAAAATGCTTTCGCCGATAATCGTTCCCTTAGCCGGCAGATTAGCCGGCGCCGGCGCTTCTTTGGTTTTTAACCATTTAATTTTTGGTATGCCCGTGGAAGAAGCCGGCAGATGAAACAAACTTGATAATTCTTCGGTGTTTAGAGTCATTGATTGACTTTCATTGAATTCACGAAAAGAAAATTGATAAATCAGGTTTTGCAGGCTGCGCGGCTTGACGATTTTTATTTCATTGCGGAGCGGCGCGCCAAACTGGGAAAAACTGCCGCTGATGCTTTCCAGAATGGCATCTACCTGATATTGGCTGGGGGCGGAGACCAAAATTCTTACGTTCACCAATAAAAGCGGTTTGCTGATTTTTGATTCCAGGGTTTTTATCGCTTCATCATCAATCACCTTTTCTGCTTTTTCTTTTTTTTCAATCTCCGGCTTAAAAGCTTTTTCAAGGTCTTTAAATTTAATCGTCATTCCTTTTGTCAAATCCTCAAATTTCGCTCCTTTTTTAAGGCTCTCAACCATTCCGGAAATTGATTTTTTGGCTGACTGGTCTGCCGGCTTTGCCAGAATTTGGATGGCAACTCCTTCTCCCACTTCGTTTATTTTTGAAAAGCCGCTTAAAATTGGCGCAAAAGTGTCAAGGTTGGCTTCGGAATAAGTCCTGATAGGCAGGACATAAGACGATTTTTGTTTAAGATAAATTCCCGCGTTAATGCCCTCGGGGTTAAAAATATTGTAATCATCTATCGCTTCCACTTTTGCCTCTTTCCACAAACCCTCAATCTGCCGGCCGACGAACTCCATTGATTCTTTGGGTACGGCCGCATAAAAATGGATTTCTTCACCCACGTGATGCACCGCCGCTTCCAGACCGAATGCCGTTTTTAGGCCGGCCAAAATGCTGAAAAGCTGATTGGAAATGTTAATTTCCTCTTTCCAGGCGCCGGCCGCTCCGGCTTCAGCTGACGCCTCTTTCTGGGTTTTTTGCGGCAGACGGATTAAAAGCAATCGCAGTCCGAGCGTTTTAGATAGACGGCGCTTTCTTAATTTTTTAAAAATAAAAAAGAAAGCTGTTCCAGCGGCAAGAATAATAAAAGCGATGATAAAGATTAAAAAATAATTAGACATTATATCATCTTTCTTTTCTTTAACTCATCATAGAGTTTATCCGTCAAAGCATCGTGAAAGGCGTCTAAAATAAAAGCGCTGGACTGATTGGCCTCCTTAATCGTTTTCTCAATGCCCTGACTAAAGACTTTATCAACCAATTTTTCAACTTGAACTTTAATTTCCTTCGGCGAATCCTTGAGGTAGTTGGGAAGATTTTTTTCTCCTGTTGGGGCGGTTGACGACGGCTGTGGCTGGCTCGGCTGGCTGACCGGCTGCTTTATCATTGGTTCAAGCGCCTGCCTGACCAATTCTTTTTCCGGTAATTGCTTGTGCTCCGGCAATTCACGCTTTTCCGCAATTTCTTTGCTTAATCTTTCAATGTCTTGTTCAACTATGTTATGATTTAATTGGTTCATATGAAGACAATTTCCAATTTCCAATTTCCAATTTCCAAAACTGGATTATTAATTATCATTTTAATTATAGCTTCTTTTTTGCGGCTCTACAATATTAACTTAATACCGCCCGGGCTTTATCCCGACGAAGCGATGAACGGTAATAATGCCTTGGAAGCGCTTAGCACGGGCAATTTTTCCGCCCTTGGCGGACCAGCCTCGGGCTGGAAAGTTTTTTATCCGGAAAATAACGGTCGGGAGGGCTTGTTTATGAACATTCAGGCGATTTTTCTCAAGTTTTTGATGCCGCTTTCAGGTGGCAATCCCGAGCCATGGATGTTAAGATTGCCGAGCGCTCTTTTTGGAATTTTAACCGTTTTGGGATTATATTTCCTGGCCAGAGAACTGTTTAATAAAAAAGTGGCTCTGCTTTCTTCTTTTTTTCTTGCCGTAAGTTTTTGGCACATTAATTTTTCGCGCATCGGCTTTCGCGCCATAATGTCTCCCCTTTTTGCCGTCTTGGCAATTTATTTTCTGTTGGTGGCTTTAAGGTCGCGAAAATATATTCTTAATTCTTTGCTTGGCGGAATATTTTTGGGTCTTGGCTTTTACTCTTATATCGCCTTTCGCGCCTTACCGCTTTTAGCCGTCATTATTTGGTTAATATATTGGATAAATAATAAGGATTCGGCGTTTCGTAAAAAAATATTGCTTTCTACTTGCTACTTTCTGCTTGCTACTTTTATAATTACAGCGCCATTAGGAATTCATTTCTTGAAAAATCCCGCTGACTTTTTCGGCCGCACAACCCAGGTCTCAATTTTCTCCGCCTCGGGCGGAAGCTCACTTTTAATACTAAAAAATTTGGGCTTAAATATTATTAAAACCGCCGGCATGTTCAACTTCTCCGGCGACTGGAACTGGCGGCATAATTATGCGGGCAGGCCTGAATTATTCTGGCCAGTGGGAATATTATTCATTATTGGCGTCGTTTTAAGTCTCATTAAAATTTTTAAAAATAAAAATATAAAGACATCCGATGTCCAAAATATTGACGCTGATGTCAGGACATCGGATGTCCAAAAATTGAAATTCCCTTTTATAGTTTTGTTTAGCTGGCTAATCATTGCCGCCTTACCCGTAGTTGTTTCCAACGAAGGAATACCTCATGCCCTGCGTGTCATTATTATGATTCCGCCTGTCTTTATTCTGGCCGGCTTTGGCGGTATCTGGCTGTACGAAAAACTGCTTACTAAAATACTAAATAATACGAAAGTGCGAAAAATAATTATACTTTCTGCTTTATACTTCCTACTCTCTACTTTAATTTTTGAGGCCTATTATACTTACTTTATTCTTTGGGGTAAAAATAATAATACT
>CAZAUC010000027.1:0-4922 GCA_964488305.1 uncultured Candidatus Saccharibacteria bacterium | reverse complement strand
ATACCACTTCTTCAGGCAATTATTACACCTACGTTACTGGAGGAAGCTGGGAACTGGCCACTATTTTTGAATCAGAAAAGTACGCCATAAAAGCAGTTCAAGACGGAGGTTTGGACATAGCCGCGTTTGAAATCGGTAGTAATCTTAACTTATCTCCATTCACCCATGGTTTGATCGGATGCTGGAAATTTAACGAGCAAAGCGGGACAACAGTTTATGATTCTTCTGGGTTCGACAATAACGGAACAATGTATTCATCTTCTAATCCGACCTATCTTATAAGCACATCTCACTGTAATTCAGGTACCTGTATTTCTCTTAACGGAGTTGATGAGTATGTCGGAATATCTAATCTTCTTTCTGATATTGCCGATCAAAATCTTTCAATCTCTTTATGGTTTTATTCCAATACATCGCAGCCAGCCAAAGGTTTAGTTACAAAGAGAAAGAATGGCGGCAGCGGCAATAATGAATTTAGCGTTCAAGTTTCTATTTCGCCAAATAGAATTCTTGCCTCGGCTGATGGGGCAAAAACCGAACTAACTACAGATTATATTGTTAATTCGCTGAATCACGTAGTTTATGTTGTTGATAGAATTAATTCAACAGCAAAACTATATCTTAACGGCAGTCTTGTTAATTCACTAAATGATTTTACTGCCATGGATGGATGGGGTAATAATTTTTACATAACTTTTGGAGCTTTCAATTACACGGGTCTTGCTTATCCCATAAACGGTTTCTTTGACGGCTGTATTGACGATATTTTTATCTATAAACGGGCTCTTTCCGCGGCGGAGATATCGGCAATATATAACGCCACAAAATAGTTGTGGGAGATTAAAGCATAAAGCATAGAGTATTATGGAGTTATGACATGTCATATTGGGGGATTGAATAATTGATAAAATTTTAGGCGAGTGATAGTATAAATAAATTACGGTGCCGGTGCAGCCCCGACGTAAAGTCGGGCTCCCGACTGGAGCGTCGGGACTCAGTGGCGAGAAGCAGTGTTTTCGCCGTGCCCCGCACCAATCGGGGATTAAAAATAAAATACTTGCCGATGTAGCTTAATGGCAAAGCAATGGTTTCGTAAACCATGGATGGCAGTTCGATTCTGCCCATCGGCTCAGATTCAAAACAAACACTATGAAAACAAATTCTATTACCAAAGTTATTATTCCGGTTGCCGGTTTGGGTACGAGGTTTTTGCCTGCCACTAAAGCCCAGCCAAAGGAGATGCTGCCGATTATTGACAAGCCGGTAATTCAATATCTGGTTGAAGAAGCAGTTAAATCAGGCATAAAAGACGTTATTTTTGTGACGGGCCGGGGCAAGCGGGCGATTGAAGACCATTTTGATTATGCGCCGGAACTGGAATCTTCTTTGATTAAAAAGAATAAAAGAGACGTTTTTAAACGGGTAAGAGAGATTTCCGAAATGGCGAATTTTTTTTATGTGCGCCAGAAAATGCCTCGTGGTGACGGCGATGCCGTGCTTTGCGCCAGCCATTTAACGAATAATGAGCCGGTAGCAGTTCTTTTTGGCGATGATGTCGTTGATAGCCGTATTCCCTGCCTGAAACAAATGATTAAGGTTTTTGAAAAATATGGGGATTGCGTGGTTGCTTTAGACCAAGTTCCAAGAAAGGAGGTGAAGCATTATGGCGTAGTTAAGGCGGTAAGGGTTGCCGAGAATGTCTATGAAATTAAGGATATTATTGAAAAGCCCCAGCCTGAAAAAGCACCGTCCAATTTAATAATTGTGGGTAAATACATTCTTACTCCGCAACTTTTTAAGGAGTTAAAAAAGGTAAAGCCATCAGGAGGCGAAGAGATAAGAATTGCCAACGGCCTAAAGAATTTATTAAAGAAACATCCTGTTTACGGCTTCAGATTTCAAGGGAAAAGATATGATTGCGGGAGTAAATTGGGATATGTGCAGGCAACAATTGATTTTGCCTTAAAACATCCGGAAGTGAAAAAAGTCCTCAAAAAATATTTAAAAGGGCTTAATTCTTAATACTTAATTTAAATTTTAAACCTATGCAGTGTTTAATTTTAGCCGCCGGTCGCGGCGTTAGAATGGGCGAGTTAACCAACAATACCCCCAAACCGATGCTCCGGGTAAACGGCCGGCCGATTTTAGAATACGCTTTGTCTAATTTGCCGGATGAAATTTCCGAGATTATCATCGTCATCGGCTACAAAGGCGAAATTATTAAATCTTATTTCGGCGACCAATATAAAAATAAAAAAATCAGATACGCTATTCAGGAATATTTGAACGGCAGCGGCGACGCCGTCTGGCAAGCCAAAGATTTGTTGAAAGATAAATTCGTAGTTTTAAACGGAGACGATTTATATCGTTTTTCGGATTTGGAAAAATTGATTACCAGCGAACCACCGGCGCTTTTGGCAAAAGAGATAGACCACCCGGGACGATTCGGCGTTCTTAAGACAGACGATAAAGGTCATCTTTCTGAAATAGTTGAGGCGCCGCAGGAAAATTGCGGCAATTTAATTAATATCGGCGCCTATCTTTTAGATAGGAAAATTTTTAATTATGAGTTGGTGAAAAAGTCAGGGAGAATGGATGAAAAAGAATTTGGTTTGCCGCAGACTATAATGAAGATGGCTAAGGAGTATAAAATAAAAGTCGTTAAAGCGGAATTTTGGCAGCCGATTGGCCGTCCGGAAGACATTGTTAAGGCTGAAAAGGTTATAAACGATTTTCTTTCAAATTAATAAAGCAAAATTAAACCAATTGAAAGGTTTATAAAAAATATTTACCATTAAATTATGCCCAGTAGTATAACTCGATAAACCTAACCTCAATTTATTGAAGTTTGCTAATGGTGTGATATTTGAAAGAGACATCAAAATGATTATTAATTCGTGGTAATAGGTTGGGTTAAAACAAATTGCCATCGAGTTATACTACTGGGTATGGAGAAAGATTTAAAACAGCAATTAAATGAATTAAAAGAACGAGCCCGGCTGTTAGCCGGGCGGCTTTGACGTAGAAGCTAAAAGAAACCGCTTGAAGGAACTGGAATTTGAAATGTCAGATCCGGATTTGTGGAAATCCGCCAAAGAAGGCGGACGGGAAATTGTTGATGCTAAAATTAAGGAAATGGGCGAGTTAAATGAATTAGTAAAAAAATTTGACGAAATTGAAAGTTTGTTGAAAAAAGAGGAAAACCTTGATTTGATTACGGCTAGAGTTCATCGCTTGGAAATTGAAAATTTGTTTATTGGCAAATATGACAAGGGAGCGGCTTTAATTTCCATTTACGCCGGTGCGGGCGGTCAGGACGCCGAAGACTGGGTTAGAATGCTTTTTGAAATGTATTTAAATTTTTGTGAGAGACGCCGCTGGAAAACAAAAATAATTAACGAAAGCACCGGCGATTTTCAGTCAAAGACGGGCCGGCGACCAATCAAAGACATCACTTTTGAAATTGAAGGTAGTTACGCTTACGGTTATTTGAAAGGGGAAGCAGGCGTTCATCGCTTGGTGAGAATTTCACCTTTTTCACCGGAGAAAAAAAGGCACACCTCTTTCGCTTTGGTTGAAGTGTTGCCCGATTTGTCCCTTGAGGCGGTTCCCGCCTCCGCCGATGCTTCGGCGGGCAGGCAGGATAAACAAAATTTGGAAATTCCGGAAAAAGATTTAAAGATTGAATTTTTCCGCTCGTCCGGCCCGGGCGGCCAAAACGTCAATAAGGTGGAAACAGCGGTTAGAATTATTCATCTACCGACCGGCTTGTCGGCCGCCTCCCAAGTGGAACGCTCGCAGGCGCAAAACCGGGAGCGGGCAATGAATTTGCTTAAAGCTAAGATTATTAAGCTAATGGAAGCCAACCAAATTAAAGAATTGGATAAATTGCGGGTTAAAGCGAAGCCGGAATGGGGGAGTCAGATTCGTTCTTATGTGCTTCATCCGTACAAATTAGTTAGAGACCACCGAACCGGCGTGGAGACTTCCAACGTGGATAAGGTTTTGGAAGGGGAGCTGGATTTATTCGTGGAAAACGATATTCCGATTTTGTCCGCGAAAGCATAGCTTGAACGGCTGCAAAATCGAGAACCCCGTCATTTAAGCGCATTAGTATATTATTGATAAAATTTAAATTTAATGGTAGTATTGAAGAATGTTCTGATTTGCTAAGAGTGTAAAGGGCGGGGTGCTGAGTTTTATAGCTAACCGCGCACATAAATATTTATGTGCATCGGTTAGATAAAAATCGCATGATAATTTTTCAAAACGTTTCAAAAATTTATAGGAGTAATAATCACAGATCAATTGCTTTGGAAAGCGCCACTTTTTCCGTTAACCCCAAGGAATTCGTTTCCATTGTGGGAAAATCCGGCGCCGGGAAATCAACCATAGTTAAATTACTGATTGGCGAGGAAAAGCCAAGCAAAGGAAGAATAATTTTTGCTTCGCACGACGTCAATAAATTAAAACACAAAGATTTGCCTCACTTGCGCCGCCACGTCGGCGTGATTTTTCAGGACTTCCGGCTTTTAAACAATAAGAACGCCTACGAAAACGTTGCTTTTGCTTTGGAAGTGGCCGGTCGTCCGGAAAAAGACATTGAGGAATTTGTGCCCCAGGTGCTGGAGATGGTCGGCTTGCAGGATAAAATGTCCAATTTTCCGCGGGAACTTTCCGGCGGCGAAAAACAGAGAGTGGCTATTGCCCGGGCAATGATAAATCACCCCGACGTGATTGTGGCGGATGAACCAACCGGTAACTTGGACCCGGTTAATACATGGGAAATCATCCGATTGCTCCAAAAAATAAATGAATTGGGCACGACTGTCGTCTTGGCCACGCATAACAGGGAAATCGTCAATGGCCTTGAGCGTCGGGTAATCAGTCTGGAAAAAGGCCAGATTATCAAAGACGAAGAA
>CAZAUC010000026.1:1566-5555 GCA_964488305.1 uncultured Candidatus Saccharibacteria bacterium | reverse complement strand
TTACTTTTTCAGCTCTAATTTTTTTACCAAAGCCGCGTATTTTTTGGGGTTCTTTTTGCTCAAATAATTCAGAAATCTTTTTCTCTTCCCCACCATTTTTAAAAGCCCCCGCCGCGAATGTTGATCTTTGGGGTGATGTTTTAGGTGGTCGATTAATTCCGCAATTTGTTTGGTTAAAAGAGCGATTTGGATTTCGCTTGAGCCAGTATCTTTTTCGTGCAGCTGGTGCTCTTTAACAACCTTTTGTTTTTTACGCGAAGTAAGCATTCCAGTAACATTACTTGGCTGTCGCAAAAATAAAGCGAGCCGAGTAATAATTTTAACTTAAATTTATTGATATGATAATGAAAATTTATTATACTGCCTAAAAATTGTTTTGCGGCGAGTTAATGCCAAGTAATGTTACTTGGGCATTATTTAAATAATAATCCAACCGGGCACAAAAATCAAGCCAACGTTGACAGATAAATAATAATCTATAAACTAATGTTTATGCCCAGTAGTGAGTCCGCGATAAATTCAGCTTAATTTATTTCACTATTTCGGCATAATCTAACGTTAAAAATTCATTAGAGGATTATTTAATTTAACCAGACCGCGATAAGCTGAATTGATAAATTGCCATCGCGGATCTACTACTGGGTATGTCCGTTTCTGTAAATAAAAAAACAAATTCACTGGTTGCTCAGATGATTAAAGACGAGCCAGGACTAATTTCTTTTTTAAAAGAAAGCGATTTAGTTAACGCCAATCTTTTGAAAAAGACGCCCCGCGCCGTTTATTTTGATTTGGGCAGGTTCGGCACGGGAATCGTCTACGGCGTGGAATTATCAAATGCCAGAGATTTATTGAAGAAAATAAAAGTTAATGATGTAGTTCCCGCCAAGATAATAGACTTAGAAAACGACGATGGCTTTGTGGAACTTTCACTGGCCAGGGCCCACGAACAAAAGAATTGGCAGCAATTGAAAGAAATTAAAGAAAAAGATGAAACTTTGACGGTCAAAATAATCGGCGCCAACAGCGGCGGTTTGGTTGCCGCCGTCAATGAAATTAAGGCTTTTATGCCGGTTTCTCACCTGACCAACGAGCATTATCCCCGGGTGGACAACAGCGACCGGAACAAGATTTTGGAAGAGTTGAGAAAATTTGTCGGGCAGGAAATGAAAGTTAAAATCATTGACCTCAACCCGCGGACGAATAAACTGATTATTTCCGAGAAGGCGGGGGCCGAGCAGGACGTCAAACAATTAATTGATAAATATAAAGCAGGCGACGTCATTGAGGGAATCGTTTCCGGCATAGCCGACTTCGGCGTTTTCGTTCGCTTTGCGGACAATCCGGCTATTGAGGGGCTGATTCACATTTTTGAAATTGACCATCGTCTGATTGATAACCCCAAGGAAGTAGTTGAAATCAATGAAGCAGTAAAGGCAAAAATCATTGAAATTAAAGACAACCGCATTTTTCTTTCGCTGAAGGCGCTCAAACCGAATCCCTGGGAGGCAGTCGGCGACAAATTTAAGGAGGGGCAGGAAGTTAGCGGTGAAGTTTATAAGCTTAACCCCTTTGGGGCATACATTAATTTGGAGCACGGTTTACAGGGATTGCTTCACGTATCGGAATTTAGCGGCCCGGAGGAGATGGAAAAAGAATTAGAAAGCGGCAAAAAATACCAATTTATCATTGAATCTATAAATCCGACGGAAAAAAGAATAACCCTAAAAATGAAGAAATAAAGAAGGGTTTCTTGCGGGCACGCTTATCTGATATCGGCGCCTGTTTCAAAAGCCGCCATTTTTATTGTTGACACCCCCTCTTCCTGAGATAATATTAAAAGATAGCGATATGAAGTCTTTTACTAAAAATATCCTTTGGGCGATCACCACTCTTTTATTAATAGCGTTTATTTTCTCTCTTTTTCTAAGCGAGCAGGAGCCGGCGACTGTTTTAAGCATTGACCAGTTGGTTGCCAAAATAAATGACGACCAGGTTTCAAAAATTACGGTTAACGGTAACGACTTGGACGTTCAACTAAAAGATGGTTCAAAAGCGACCTCCAAGAAAGAAACCGAAACCAGCCTTTCGGAAACCCTCAAGAATTACGGCGTCAACTCTTCATCATTGCAAAAAGTCAATTTAGAAATCAAAGACGAATCGGGGCTTCGTTATTGGGCGGGCATTCTTGTGCCCACACTGCTTCCCATATTAATTATCGGCATATTTTTCTGGATAATTTTCCGTCAGGCAAGAACGGGTATGAGCCAGGCGTTTACTTTCGGTAAAGCCAACATTAAACTCTTTGCTCAATTCCGGGACAAAATCACTTTTAACGACGTGGCGGGCCTCAAAGAAGCCAAGGAAGAGCTATTGGAGGTGGTTGATTTTTTGAAAAATCCCAAAAAATATTTGGAAATCGGCGCCCGGATTCCCAGGGGAGTTTTGTTGTTGGGCAGTCCGGGTACCGGAAAAACGCTTTTGGCGCGCGCCGTAGCCGGCGAAGCCGGAGTGCCGTTTTTCCACATTTCCGCTTCGGAATTCGTGGAAATGTTCGTGGGCGTTGGCGCGGCCAGGACGCGCGATGCTTTTGCCACGGCCAAAAAAGCCGCTCCCTCAATCCTTTTCATAGATGAAATTGATGCGGTGGGTCGGGAGAGGGGCGCTGGTTTAGGCGGCGGCCACGACGAAAGAGAGCAAACACTAAACCAGATTTTAGTTGAAATGGACGGTTTCGACAGGGATACAAAGGTTATCGTTATTGCCGCTACCAATCGTCCGGACGTTCTGGATACGGCGCTTTTAAGGCCGGGCAGGTTTGACCGCCGGATCGTCCTGGACTTGCCGGACATTAATGACAGAAAAGCGATTTTGGAAATTCATAGTCGGGGAAAAATTTTGGCGAAAGACATAGATTTTCGTCGGGCAGCGGAAAGAACGCCCGGCTTCTCCGGCGCCGACTTGGCAAATTTGATGAATGAAGCGGCAATTTTAGCCGCCCGGAAGAATCGCAAAGAAGTTATCCAGCAGGACATTTACGATTCCATTGAAAAGGTTTTATTGGGGCCGGAGCGCCGCAGCCGGGTTTTATCGGCCAAAGAAAAGGAAATTACCGCTTATCATGAGGCAGGTCACGCTTTGGTGGCGGCCAGCATTAAAAATGCCGACCCAGTACATAAGGTTTCCATTATTTCCCGCGGTCGGGCTGGCGGCTACACATTGAAATTGCCCATTGAAGAGACCCATTTACGCACTAAATCGCAGTTTATGACCGATTTGGCGGTTTTGTTGGGCGGTTATATTTCAGAAAAGACGACTTTTAACGACATTTCCACCGGCGGTTCCAATGATTTACAGAAAGCCTCTGATTTGGCCCGGAAATTAGTGACTAAATTTGGAATGAGTGATAAGCTTGGCCCGATAACTTACGGCAAAATAGAAGAAATGGTCTTTCTTGGCCGGGAAATTGCCACGGAAAAGAATTATTCTGAAAAAATCGCCGGAGAGATTGATCGGGAGGTAAAAAACTTTATTGATAAAGCGTTTAATTTGGCGAAAAAAATTATTGTTTCGCGTAAGAAAATTTTACAGGCTATTGCCAAAAGATTGATTGAGAAAGAAACCATAGAAAGAGACGAATTTGACGCCTTGATTAAGAGTTTTAAACTAAAGCCGATAACTATTTAGAAATAAATTGGTTGAATGGAAAATGGAAATTGGTTTTAGAAATTAGAAAGTAGACGATGAAAATTTCTGATTTCCAACTTCTCTTTTCCATAACCATTTTCCAATTTCTGTTCAACGATTTTCTATATTAAGTATACGGGTATGTAGCTCAGCGGTAGAGCAATCGGCTTATATCCGATCGGTCGGGGGTTCGAATCCCTCCATACCCACTATTGACTTTTTCCTTCTTTTATAGTAGAATTATAGAACCTAAAACATTAGGTTTTAATTAGCTATTTAAATTATAAATATGAAAGAGAGGAGAA
>CAZAUC010000026.1:0-1466 GCA_964488305.1 uncultured Candidatus Saccharibacteria bacterium | reverse complement strand
TTTTTGACGTGATGATGATTGCTTCCATTGGGGCTATCCTCCACGACGTGCTTTATTGGTCAATCGGTATAAAATTTTCCAGGGCAAGCAAGGGAAAATTTTTATTCATCAATTTAGAAAAAACCAAAGAATTTTTGGAAAAAGTAAATTTTAATAATGGCTTATATATTTTTATTTCAAAATTCTCTTGGAATCTAAACCGACTTGCGCTAATTACCAGCGGTTATCTAAAAACGCCTATTAAATCGTTACTTCGCTATAGCGTGCCGGCAGGCATTATTTGGTCAATTACCTTTACTTCTTTGGGTTATGTTTTCGCTTTTGAGACGAGTCTGCTCAGGAAAGACATTGCAACTGCGGGCATTTTTTTGGCAATTTTCATTGTTGCTGTGATTATCCTGGAAGTTTTTCTTAAAAAGCTGCTTATTAAGAGAAAATAAGCAAATAGAAAAAGTGAGGTTTTATGCGTTTATCCGATAAGCGCATAAAACCTCACTTTCATTGACAAAAAGCGTAAAACAATGTGAAACATCGTATTTTAGCGACAAGCTGATAAGCGCATGAAACCTACATTTTTGAAAAAATCCAAAAAATCGTGTGTAAAAATTACACAAGTTGAACCAGATTTCGGGGATCAATCTCTAAATTTTTCAGTGAATTTTGGGTTTTTGTCATATACGCCAAATTTATACAGCCGATATAAAGATTTAAACCTATCCGAAACACCATGCTCATTACCAATTTTCTCCAGCCATTCAGCGAATTGAGTCCCTTTATAGCCTTTCAGCTTTTTATAGAAAAATGGAATTATAATGTCTTTTAGTTGCCTAAAGTCTCTTACAGCTAAAATTGCCTGCCTACCGCTTAAATAAGTATTGCCGGTTTTGGGATTTTTTATATTAATTTGAGGAATACGATAATATATTTTATTCTTCAAACCAAGTTTATTACGAACAGCCTCTAATAATGTTTTATCTCTTATATTCATTGAGATAACAAAAGCAGGGAGTTTATATCTTGCTCCGTCAGAATTCTTACGACTAGTATGGAAAGTAAAACTTCCCTCACCCTCAACTAGTCCACGAATATATTCATTGCTTATTTCCATAAATTTATATACCAGTGTGAAAACGTTTCACATGGGTTATATTCAGAAATGGTGGTATAAATTACAACACTTGTTATAATTATATTACCATGACCCAAAAATCTCAACTCGGTCAATTTGGCGAAGACCTCGCCTGTGAATATCTTGTTAAAAAAGGTTATAAAATTATTGACCGGAATGTTTGGCAAAAATGGGGCGAATTGGATATTGTTGCCAAATCAGCGGACAAAACCCTGGTTTTTGTAGAGGTTAAGACCCTTCGGCAAAGCTCAGGGCAAGCCCCGGAAGAATCACTTCAGCCAGAAGATCAACTCACTAAAGCTAAGCTAAAAAAGCTTCAAAGAACAGCTTCTTTATA
>CAZAUC010000025.1:0-6446 GCA_964488305.1 uncultured Candidatus Saccharibacteria bacterium | reverse complement strand
TTATGTTTACCAATTTTTTTCGCATAATTAAATACGGATTTTTGGGATTTTGGCGGAATGGTTGGTTGTCTATGGCTACGCTGTCAATTATAATTCTGGCCCTGTTGGTTTTTGAGGGATTGATAATTTTCAAGGTTCTTACGGAAAGCGCCTTAGATTCCATTCAAAACAAGATAGACATCAGCGTTTATTTCAAAATGGACGCGCCGGAAGATGAAATTTTAAAAATAAAAAAATCACTTGAGAGTTTAGCTGAGGTTAAAAGCATTGAATACGTTTCCCGCGACGAAGCCCTGGAGCTTTTTAAAGAACGGCACGCCGACGACCCGACGATTACGCAATCCCTTGAAGAGTTGAAAGATAATCCGCTGTTGGCCTCTCTAAACATCAAGGCATACGACCCGAAGGAGTACGTTACCATTGCGGATTATTTGGATAAGACAGATTCCAAAACTTTTTTTGAAAAGGTCACCTACGCGCAAAATGCCGTGGTAATTGAGAGATTAAGTAAAATAATTGACACTGCCGAAAAAGGAGGAGTTATTCTCATTTTAGTATTGGCCTTGGTGGCCGTACTCGTAACTTTCAATACCATCAGGCTGGCTATTTATTCCGGTCGCGAACAGATTGAAATTATGCGGCTGGTTGGCGCTTCCAATTCCTTCACCAGGGGCCCTTATATCGTGGAAGGGGTAATTTACGGTTTGTTAGGCGCTGTTTTAAGCATGATTTTGGCGGCGCCGATTATCTATTTCGTTTCTCCTTACATTAAAATTTTCATTGCCGAAATGGACCTCTGGGTTTATTTCAATTCACATTTATTGCTTATTTTGACTTATCAATTGCTTTTCGGCATCGGCGTGGGAGTAATTTCTTCAATTATCGCCGTCAGGAAATACCTCAGAATATAGATTGGCTTTCATCAGCGCTAGTGTTTTTTGGCGTTTGAAATCTGACATTTGGAGTCAAAAACGTCTTGGCTGGCCATTTCTATCAATTCCATATCCCTGATTTTTAATTGCTCCAGGATGTTTAGCTTTGGTTCAACGTTGATGGTTTTGCCCAGGTACTGGCCGGAAGTGAAATGCGGCAGTAAGACGTAATCCGCGCCTTCATCGTACAAAATTTTCGCTTCTTTTTCGTCTTCCGCCCGGATAATTACTTTTATTTCGTCCCTGTTTCCCGATAAATTAAGCTGGCTAAGCAGAGTAAGATTGTCTTCAAAATTAGGACTGGTTGAAATCACTAATTTGGCTTTGTCAAAATCCACTCTTTCAAATATTTCCAAATCGGAAACGTCGCCGAAAATATAATCAAAACCGCATTTCCTCAGGTGATTTATAACCTCCGGGTCAAATTCAATGACCAGCAGGTCTTTTTTATCAAGGTTAAAAGCGATGCTTTGGCCGGTGCGATGAAAGCCGATCAAAATTATCGGCTTACTCTCTTTAAGGGGAGAACCGTCTTCTTTTAATTTTCGTTTCTCAAAAAGGGAAAGGAATTCTTTAATACGCCGGAATATTTTGTCGGCGTAAATTATCATATAAGTGGAAAGAGTGATGGTGATAATTCCGGTGGCAGTAATCAAAGAAACCGCTTTGTCGCCGAGATGACCGAGTTTCAATCCCACTGCCGCCAGAATCAAACTGAATTCGGAAACCTGAGCCACGGTTATACCGCACAAAAAACCCGTCCGCTTCCTGTAGCCGAGCAGTCCCATAATAATTAAAACGATTAAAGGATTGCCGATTAAAACGAAAAGAGAGAAAAGGATAATGGGCAAAGTCAAGCCGCTAAGGTTGGAGAAAATCAGCGATGAGCCCAGGACAACGAAGAAAATCAGGATAAAGAAATCTCTTAACGACCTGATTCTGGCGGAAATCTGGAAATGTTCCGAGGAGTTGGCCAGAGCCAGACCAGCCAAAAACCCGCCAATTTCAATGGAAAAGCCGACCTTGGAAACAATGGCGACTATTCCCAGGCACCAGGCTAAGCTGCTCAGGAAAAGGAGTTCCTGTGAGCGGGCGATTTTGTTAAAAATCAGAGGTAAAATTTTTCTGCCCAGATAAAGCGTGGCCGCGAATAAAGCGACGCCTTTTACGAGAGTCAGTAAAATATTCAGAGTAATGTGGTCCCGGCCTATCTCAACGCCGGCCAAAAAAACCAAAATCAGAATGGCGATAAAATCCTGAACCAACAGGAGGCCGATGCTGATTTTTCCGTATAAGCTGTTGGTGTCTTTTTTCTCCGAAAGCAGTTTGATGACGATAATGGTGCTGGAGAAGGTGAGGGCAATGGCGATATAAGCTGACTGAAGAACGTTAAAATCAAAAAAGCGGGCGATAAAAAAGCCCGGAATAAAAGTGAAAATAACCTGTCCCAAGCCGACCAAAATTGAAGGCCGGCTTACCAATCTCAAAGAAGTGTAATTAATTTCCAAACCGACCAAAAAAAGCAAAAACATTATGCCTAAATCGGAAAAAGTCTGAAAAAGCTCCTTACTGGTCAGATGAAAGAAGCTGAAGGCGCCGATAACCACGCCGGTAAAAATATAAGCCAGTATTACTGGTTGTTTAAGCAAACGGGCAATAATGCCCAAAGTGGCGGCGACTAAAACGACAATTGCTAATTCAAGAATTCCCAAAGACATTTTTATTAATGATAATACAAAATCAGCCGGCAGGCAACGGATTTATCAACAAAACAAATTGGTTATAATATTTGACATTGTCCGTGGTCTTGTTTTATAGTATAGGTGTTTAGAAAATAGCATATTTAGAATTTAATAAGAAAAGGAGGATTATTTATGAAAAGGTTGATAGTTTCCAGGATTATTTTAATAATTTTACTTTGTGTCTCCGGGATGGCGGCACTGGAACTCATTTACCCTTTGTATTTCTCGGCCGATAAAGCTTCAGCTTCGTCAGAGGAAAAACTTTTTTTCTCTGGATGGAAAGCGGTAAAGTTTATTTTTAGCGGTTCAACGGTTGAAATTACGCTTAAAAATCCCGACCCACAGGCGAAAATAAAATCAGTTAAAGTATTTTTAGATAAAATAGATAATAAGTTGGAATTGAATGAGTATTGGTTTTTTGATGAAAATGGGAACCCTCAAGTTTTTGTTTGGGACGGAAAAGAAGGATTTATCCGCAGTCCCGAAGATGAAAAATGTTGCAGCGATTGTCATCAACTTAAAAATAGATATAAGATATAGACAGAAATAAATAAGGTCAAGGTTTTACACCTTGGCCTTTTTTAAATTTTAGTCATATAAAATGCGATCGCATTTTATATGACTAAAATTTAAATAAAAGGGAGGGCCGAAACTATTTGACAAATCTATCGTTATATTCTATATACAAGTTAACATGGAAGAAAGCAAATTGTTTAACACCAATAACGCTACGATTCATCCGTTTTGGGCTACGTTTGCGCCGTTATTTGGCTGGGACAATTTTTTAAAAACAACAACCTAAACATTCAGTAATTTTTACTGATTAAAAATTGCCCCGGCGAGATAGCGCCGAGGCAATTTTGCTTTTGGGGTTATCTCAGCGCCGGCAATTTGAAAACTAAAAATGAGTTTAGCTTAGGACTGTCGGTAAACAAAGAGAGGAGGTTTTTATGGAACTTAGGGATATCATATATATCATATTGCTTTTATTAAAGTCCATCGATTCGTATTTCCGATGGAAAAAGGAAATCAAAAAACTTTTTTCAAGACTAGCCCGACGCTTTTCAAAACTGGTTTTTCGTTCAAGGTTTAGCTTTCATTAAAAGCCGGCGCGTAAAAACGTCGGCTTTTTTGTGAGCTTAAATTATGTTATAATCGCCGTATGAAAAAACCAAATTATAAGTTAATTGCCAATTTTCTTTATGAAGTCGGTATTCTTGCTAAAACGCCGAGAAGCGGTTTTCATTTTTTGGGGAGCGGGGAACAATCAGTGGCCGAACATTTGAATCGAACGGCCTACATAGGTTATGTGCTGGCTACTCTGGAAGGAGGGGTTGATACAGGAGAAGTTCTAAAAATGTGTTTATTCCACGATTTGGGAGAAGCACGGACAAGCGACCTTAACTACGTTCACCAAAAATATGCCAACGCCGACGAATATAAAGCTATTGATGACATTGCTAAAACCCTGTTTTTTGGCGGCGAATTGCGGCACATTGCGCAGGATTTAAAAGAAGGTAAAAAGAAAGAGGCGAAAATTGCCAAGGACGCCGACCAAATTGAACTTATTCTTTCGCTTAGAGAGCAGGCGGATATCGGTAATAGGCGAGCCAAAACTTGGCTGCCGTCCGTGGTAAAACGCCTGAAAACAAAAAGCGCCAAGGAGTTGGTCAAATCTATTTTAAAAACGCCATCGGACGACTGGTGGTTCAGTGATAAAACTGATAAATGGTGGGTAACGAAAAATAAGGAATTATGATCATAAAAATAATAGCGACCATAACGGGTATTCTTTTATCTTTGGGCTATTACCCGCAGTTGTGGAAGATTTTTAGAACAAAATCAGCTAAAGATATTTCCATTCCTTCTTTCATTATTTTTGGCACTGGCACATTATCGTGGTTTATCTACGGTTGGTATCTTCACGACATTGTCATTATGCTTAGTTTTGGTTTTGGAGTGATTGGTTCGTGGACAATATTATTTTTAACTTTCTATTATCGGGAAAAGGTTTAATCTTACTCAATACCGCACTAATGTCTGCTAGCACGTTTTGCAGTTATGGCTATTTTTCCGTGGTTGTGCTATGGTAGAGATATATGAAAATACTCAAGAAAAACAAATTAGACTTGGATAAGAAATTCAAAAATGTTTTAGAAACACCGGCGAGTTTTGATTTCTTTGTGGCTATTCACGACTTTATTAAATATATTGAAATGACTCCATTTCTTTCTTTCGGCCTCTCGGAGCGCGTAAAAGCCAATAGAGAATTAAATATTAAGAACAAATATGATTATTTGAAGAAAATTTATCAAGGGTTAGAAGATATAAATATAAAATCAAATAATGATTTGGGGCATACAAGATATATGGTCATTCGGGAATTGAACCAGATTCAAAACAAAGAAACCTCGGAAAGCAATTCATTTTGGAGAAAAAGAGAATTATTTAGGAAACTGGCGGGTTTGGTCTATGAGAGATTAAGCGCGCATCTTTCTGAATCAGAAAAAAAATAAAGAATAGCGGATTACTTTTTTATTCATATGGTGAGATATAACACACCTAGGTCTTTCGATACTGCGCTGACTAAAGACTTTTCAAAAGCTTGTAGTCTTTTTTAATTAACGCTT
The DNA here is from genome assembly GCA_964488305.1 of uncultured Candidatus Saccharibacteria bacterium. GTDB lineage: Bacteria > Patescibacteriota > Minisyncoccia > UBA6257 > UBA9933 > CAZAUC01. The sequence goes on along the minus strand of CAZAUC010000025.1, from coordinate 1,142 downwards.
CTTTCTTGGCTCGCGTCCATCCCTTGAGTTGTTTTTCTCTTCTCATTGCTTCAAGTCGAGTCGTATACCGTTCATAGTAAACGAGACTAAACTTATTTGTGCTCTCTTTAATAAACTTGGCCGACTTGGTTAATTTTAATATCTGTTGTCTTTCGCGTCTTACAAGATTATTAGTTTGCCCAATATAAAGTTGATCTTTTGAATTTTTGAGAAAATAAACGTAAAACATTTTTCCTTCGACTTCGCTCTCCTTCGGCCTTGCTCAGGATTCGCTTCGCTCAGGACATTCGACTTAGGGGCTATAGCCATGAGCGAACGCAGTGAGTCGAATGGCTGCCGGGCAGGGAATCTCATCGACGTAAATTTATCCTCATAAAATCTCACTTTTTATTCTAGCACCCTGATTCAAATCCCGGAGGGGTCATATTGAAACCCCTAACTGTCTTAAATTTTCCAACAGTTTTGGATTGTCTGGATATGTGTAGATAATGCTTTTCATTCCAACTTCTTCAGCTGCGGTGGTAAAAATTTCTTTGTCGTCTACAAATATAGTTTCTTCCGGCTTTGCGAAAGTCGCCTTGAGACTTAATCGATAGAATTCCGGGTCCGGTTTTTTTAAATGTTCTTTGCACGATAGAATGACACAATTGAAGTGAGAATATAAATCCATTGCTTCATCGATAATTAATAGAGGAGAAGTAAGGTTCGTCAGAGCCCCGACAGAATAATTTTTTCTTAAATTTTTTATTATTGATAAAAGCTCTTTGTTAACCTCTCTGTTTTTTATTCCCTCGTCAATCCAAATTGCTTGAAAATCCAAATTTGGGTTAGCGCCTGCATCTATCATGTCCTTCCAAAACTGGTCAACAGTTATATTGCCCAATAAAAGATCGTGAATTTTCTCTTTGTGATAGTCAACGATAAATTCAGAAGACAGCCCAACTCGCTTCGCAAAGTTAGAATATATAGCTTCAAAATTAGTGCGAACGATCACTCCGCCTATGTCGAAAATAATCGTTTTGATCATATTATTTCGGTTTCTAAAAAATGTACCTGTCCTAGTCGTATAATGTCCATTTCAAGAATTCTAGCAAATTCAACGCTTTTTGGTCTACCACGATACCACGCAAGTCTTGGCTGTG
>CAZAUC010000024.1:5621-7794 GCA_964488305.1 uncultured Candidatus Saccharibacteria bacterium | reverse complement strand
CAAAAATATTCAAAAATTTATTTTCTTAATGAAAATTACGTGCCGTCAGCGCTTACCGAGATTGATGCAAGGTATTTGTATGACAAAGAAAGACCGCTTCAAATACACGCTAAAGTTCAATTTTTCCTTTACAATATGCTTGAGAACGCTTCTTCAAGCGGCGCAGGAATGGAAATAATCTCGGCCTACCGCTCATTTGGAGAGCAAGCATCCCTCAAGGCGGATTACAAAATGACTTATGGCTCAGGCGCCAATAAATTTTCAGCCGACCAGGGGTATTCCGAGCATCAGCTTGGAACGACCGTGGACCTAACAACTCCGGAGCTCGGCGCTTCGTTCACGAAATTCGTGAAAACAGACGCTTTTGGATGGCTGACGGAAAATGCATACAAATATGGTTTCATACTTTCTTATCCCGAAGATAACACGTATTACCAATTTGAACCGTGGCATTGGCGGTTTGTCGGTGTCGCTTTAGCCACGAAACTGCACGAGACTAACCGATATTTTTATAACTTAGACCAGCGCGAAATTGACACGTATCTTATTTCAATTTTTGATTAGAAAAACTAAAAACCGCCGGCTTAAGGCCGACGGTTTTTGAAAGACAATAAATTTCTATTCGCCTAACAGAATTCTGATGGCTGCGTTTTGCACATCGGAAAAACTGCCGCCAACCACGTCTTGCTCATTGTCTTCAATGCTGATTTTATGTGATGAATCGGTGAAGCAAATATAATCTCCCTTAAGGTAAGCGAGCCGGTGTCCGCGTGCGTCATAAACGTAATTGCCGGACGTGTATCCCAGGTCTTTTCCGTCACGGCTGTGAATGTGTCCTTTTAAGACATAACCGATTTTTACGCCGTTTCTCAAAAGTTCATGGCCTTGTACTTTAATCATATAGTATACGATAACATCAAAATTTGACGTTGTCTATTTAATTAGGAAGATTGTATTATTTTACACAAAGGGTAGAATTATATATATGAATTGGTTAATTTTTGCTCTTCTTTCGTCAATTATGGCGGCTTTGGTGGCGATTTTCGGCAAAATGGGATTAAGGGGGGTTGATTCCACTTTGGCTACTACCATCCGAGCTGTCATTATGGCTATTTTTTTAATTTTAGTCAGTGCGGCCGGCTTTCTCCTTAAAAAATTTGATACTTTTTCTTTAAAATCTTTTGGCTCAAAAGATTGGTTATTGATTATTTTAGCCGGTCTTGCCGGCGCTCTTTCTTGGCTTTTTTATTTTTTCGCCTTGAAAAACGGTTTGGCGACGAACGTGGTTGTCATTGATCGATTAAGTTTGATTTTTGTAATAATCTTAGCTGCCGTCTTCCTTGGTGAACGTCTTAGTTGGGGAACGGCAATTGGCGCCCTTTTAATGGTTGTTGGCGCCATCATCGTTGTTTTTAAATAACTAAACAAAATTGAATTATGAGAAATATAAAAAATTTTACCTTAGGTTTTTTAGCGGCATTAATTTTCATCGGCATAATTTATTTTGCCTACCCGTTAATTTCCGGATTTAGAAGCAGTACGGTAGTTCCGCCTAATGAATTAAAACGCGGCTCTACGGACATAGGTACTTTGAAAGTTTATGTTTTGGCCAATGGAATACCGCTTTCAGGAGTAGAGGTGGATTTGGGTACAATTGGCCCCAATGGCCCGGTTGGACCGATGAGCGCGGTGGAAACAAACGAACAAGGATTGGCCTTATTTGAACCGGTTCCTGCCGGCGTTTACGATATTTTTTGGAATGACAACAATTTTCCTTTGCAATATGACAAACCGTCGGTTATGTCGGTTGAAATTGCCAGAGATAAGGTTATAGAGAAAATGATAGAATTGGTCCCGAAATAAAATTGACTTTTCGCGATGAGCGTAATAAGTTAAAAACAGGGACGTTAAAAATTGAAAAAGGAGGATAGGAATCATGGGAAAAAAGAAAATTATCAAACGATCTTCTCTGATTGTTTCATTATTTTTGGGATTGGCAATAATTGGATTATTATTCATTCTCTACGGTCTGATCATGATGCTTCTGGTTGTTTTTCATGCACTTGCTATTAACAGTATTTATGTCGGACCCCCATTTATTGTCGGTCTAATATTGTTTGTCCTTTCTATTGTTGTTTTCATAAAAAATATACCTTGGTTTTAAAGGAGGTAA
>CAZAUC010000024.1:0-5521 GCA_964488305.1 uncultured Candidatus Saccharibacteria bacterium | reverse complement strand
AATGAAATTCTCGGTGGTCATACCGGCTTTTAATGAAGCTGCATCAATAACGAATTCCATTAAAGCCCTTAAATTGCAGAATATTAAACGAAATGATTTTGAAATTATCGTAGTTGATAATAATTCAAAAGACGAAACGTTTAACGTGGCCGTGCAAGCCGACGCAGATAAAGTTGTTAAAGAAACGACTCAAGGTACCAATGCCGCTCGCCAGCGCGGCTACAGAGAATCACAGGGAGAAATTATCGCTTTTCTTGACGCTGACTCGGAGCCGCCGGTTGAGTGGCTGGAAAAAATAGAAAAAAATCTTTCCCAAAAAGACGTGGCGGCCGTTTCCGGCCCGTTTGATTACCAGTTTAAGGGTTTAAAAAAAATACTGGAAAGAATTTATATTCGCAAATTTTTTCCCAAAGTGCCGGCTATCCTTAGATTCTTCTTTCGCCGGAAAGCCGGCGTCATCATCGGCGGTAATTTCGCTGTTTGGCGCAGCGCCATAGAAAAAATCGGCGGTCTGCCCCAATTGGCTTTTTGGGGAGACGACGCGGCCATTGCGATGTTGATTAGCCGTAAAGCCGGCAAAGTTATTTTTGACCCAAATTTAGCGGTCAAAAGCTCTCCGCGGCGCTTTGAAAAAAGCGGTTTTTTCAGGTTGCCCCTGCGCTATGTCGCGGCTTATCTCAAGGCGTATTTCAACCGCGCCTACGGATAAAAATAATAAATCCAGAGGATATTTAAATTGTTGAGCTAGTTATATTTTGTTATAATAAAAAGGCCAGCGGGAAGTTGGAGAATTATTAATAGGGAAAGTATTATGAATGGGATATCTGATTTAACTTTTACTTTCACCGCGCCCGACGCCGCCAAGATTTTTGTGCGTCGGTGGGCACCGGACAAAGACGCGCCAAAAGGAGTAGTTCAAATCCTTCACGGCGCCAGCGAACACAGCCTGCGCTATGAATCATTCGCCAGATTTTTGAATGTGGCGGGGTACGTCGTCTATGCCGACGACCATCGCGGGCACGGCGAAACCGCAAAACTGGCCGGTCTTAAATTGGGCGTAGCCGGCGAAGACGCCTGGAATAAAATCGTTAACGACGAAAAACAACTTACGGAAATCATAAAAAAAGAATGCTTGAATCTGCCGGTTTTTCTAATCGGCCACAGCATGGGCTCGCTGCTCCTTCAGGATTATATGGAACGTTGGGGCAGTGAGATAAATGGAGCGGTGCTGATAGGGACAACCGGGGTTTTCCCGAATCTGGATGCCATTATTGGTCAGGCAGAAAAAGAAGCTCAAAGCATTGTGAGTCAGGAGCCGTCAAGTATTTACGTCCAAATATTCGCCTCATTTAATAAGCAGTTTACCCCTGCCAAGACGGGATTTGAGTGGCTTAGCCGCGACGAAGGCGAGGTGCAGAAATACGTTAATGACCCATTGTGCTGTTTCCCTTTCAGCAACGCTTTTACGATTGATTTTTTGAAAGGGCTTCGCGATATGTGGCAGTCCGAAAAAGAAAAGCTTATTCCCAAGGACCTGCCGGTTCTTATTGCGTCGGGCGCTTTGGACGCGGTCGGCGGCAACACCTCAATGGTTATGTCGCTTATTGACAGGTATAAATCGCAAGGCATCAAAGATTTGACTTATAGGTTTTATCCTGAAGCGCGGCATGAGATTTTACACGAAATTAACCGCAACGAGGTTCAACAGGATATTCTTAACTGGTTGAATAATCATTTACAGGCACTATAAAAGAGACATAACTCTGAAAATAAAAAAGTTGAGCAATAATCAAACTTAATAATTAAATATGTATTCTTTTAATATCTATTCGCTTCTTTCTCTGGTTGTTTCCTTTGTTTACTTATTATTATCTGTCTATATCCTGCTTAAAAACCCCAGAAGTCAGGTGAACAGGCTTTTTGGCTTTGTCGGTTTAACGATGTTTATTTGGGGAGTGAGTGAGGGCTTGGAACGTGCCTCTGTTAATCCGGAAACAGCTTACTTCTGGGCAATTTATATAATAGGCCTGGGGTCATCATTCCACCCGGCCTTTCTTTTGCATTTCTGGCTGGCATTCTCCGGAAAGATAAAAAGATTTAAGTACAAAACGTTTGTTCTTTTTCTTTATCTTCCATCATTAATTTTCACAATTATACGGTTTATTCGTCCGGAATTGTTGATAAAGGAACTTGTACACCAGTATTGGGGATATTCTACCGAGGGCACTTCATTGTATTTGCTCTATATGCTTTATGTCGCCGCTTACACTTTATTAGTCGTTTATCTGGTTTTTAGAACGGCATCTAAAAATTACGGCAAAATAAAAAAACAGGCGCAGTACATTGGTATAGGTATATCTTTTTCCGTTTTCGTCGCCATTGCGACGCAGGTTTCCAGGCCGGTATTGCATTTTCCCATACCGGAATTAACCGTTATCAGCACGATGGTCTTTATTTATATGATAGCCTCTGCGGTTAATAAATACGGAATGATGGCGATTTCAACCAAGTTGGTGGCGGGAAACATTATCGGCACAATAGAGGATTACGTTATTGCGATAGATAAACAAATGAAAATAGCCCTCGTTAACAATTCGGCGCTCCGGGATTTAGGGTATAAAGAGAAAGAATTGATAGATAAACCGCTCAGTGCCATTTTTTCCGCCGACGTCTCTTATCTTTCTTACGACCAAGCGCTGGAAAGGTTTCCCCTGCGGAATTACCAAGCTGAAATTATATCAAAAAAAGGCGAAAAAATTTCCGTTTCCGCCAATGCGTCTCTGTTAAAGGAAGGTCCAAGCGATATTTTCGGCTTTGTTTTCGTTTTAAGGGATATGCGTCAAATAAACAAGCTTATTGAAGATTTAAGGATAGCAAAAACCGAAGTAGAAAAAATCGTAGCCATAAGAACAAAAGAATTACAAGAAGAAGAGGCCAGGCTTGTCGCCTCCATTAACAGTTTGCCCATGGGGTTTGCAATTGTTGACGTAAAAGGAGCGCTTGCCATAGCCAACCCGAAGTTATTAAAACTCTTTTCTTTGGGCAAGAAGGCGCTTTCTTTTTCAGATGTCAGCAGGCAGATTCCGGATAAAATTGACGGCAAAGAGATTAATCTGGACGCCGAACGTGAGCGCGTATTGAGAAATAAAGAAACGATTGAAATCAAAGAAATTCCTTTTAGAGATAGATTTATACGCATTTTCCTTTCTCCGGTCATTTTCGCGCAAGAAGACCGCGAAGAAGTGATTGGTATTGTTTTTCTCGTTGAAGACATCACCGAGCAAAAACGCCTTGAAGAAGCAAAAGATTCATTCGTGGCCATTACCGCCCATGAATTAAGAACGCCCCTAACGATTGTCAGGGGGAACGCCGAACTCATTCTGGGAATGTTTCCCAAGAAACTTAGCGACCCGCAGATAAAGACAATGGTTGAAGCGGTTCAGCGCAGCAGCGTGCGTCTTTTGGGAATTGTTGACGATTTCCTCAATCTTACCAGGCTTGAGGAGGGCAAGATGCCTTTTAAAAACGAACGGTTTAATCTCGTAGACGTCGTAAATGAGGTGGTCGCCGATTTTAAGGTTAAAGCTGTGGAAAAATCTTTGTCCCTTCGGGTGGTCCCGCCGTCAAAGCCGTTGACGGACGTTTTTGCCGACCAGGATAAAGCAAAAGAAATTGTCATAAATATTTTAGGAAACGCCATGCAATATACGGAAAAGGGCGGGGTGACGTTGTCGTTTGTTCAAAACGATGGATTTATAGAATTATCAGTTAAAGATACGGGTATTGGAATTGAACAGAATGAACAAAAATTACTCTTTCAAAAATTCCAGACCGTGGGAAAACATTTTATGCACAGCAAAGAATACGGCAGCGGCATGGGGCTTTACATTAGCAGGCTGCTCGCCGAATTTATGAATGGTACGGTTAGGTTGAAAGAAAGTAGTCCGGGACAAGGCAGTACGTTTGTCATAAGCCTGCCCATTTATGCAGGTTGACCGGTTAATTAATAGTTTAACGAATAATAAAAGGTCGATTACCGATAATTATAACAAGCTGAATTATATGAATAACAAAGCACTTATTCTTCTCGTTGATGATGAACCCGATGTTTTAAGTCTTTACCAAACGGCGCTCACGCAGGCTGGTTTTCAGGTGATTACGGCTGAAAACGGCGCTGAAGCAATTGAAATCGCAAAACAAAAACATCCTTCACTGATATTAATGGACGTAAAGATGCCGGTGATGGACGGCGTTGAAGCGGCGATAAAAATCAGGGAAAACCCTGAGACCGCAAATTCAAAATTGGTTTTTCTGACTGCTTTCAGCGACCCGGCCAGACCGGAAGCCGATGTGAAAGCGGCCAAAGAAATAGGCGCGCTTGATTTTCTTAAAAAGGGAATTTCGCTTAACGAGTTGGTTGAGAAAATAAAACAATATCTGGCGGTCTAACCCAGTTTCTAATTGTAAATATTCGGAAATAATTCAAAAAGCCGGCAGAAAGGCGTCGGATTTTCTTAAATGGAAAAAAGGAAGAATTTATCAAAAATTATTACGGTTGGCATTACTGGTTATAAAGACAGACACTGGCAGGATAAATTAAAGGAAATTGAGAAGCTCAAAATTTCCCGGGCGTCTTTATTTTTGGAACGTTTTACCAAGCGTCAGAGGGATAAAATTTATCAAGCGCTCTTGAAATCAAAAATAAAGGAAATTCCATTGGTCCATATCAGGAACGACATGACGAGAGACGAACTTATTTTTTTAGCGGAAAAATATCACCAGCCGTATTTTACCATCCACGAAAGCAGTTTTAAATATTTGGATAAATGGCGCGGCTTTCATAAAAATCTTTATCTGGAAATGAATTATGATAATTACATCTCGGCCAAAGTAAAAGTCAAAAAAATCGGCGGCTTTTGCGTTGACTTGGCGCATTTTAAAGCCGGGGAGGAAAAATTCTCAAAAGATTTTGAATACGTAATTGAAATGAAAAACAAAAAACAATATTTTAAATGCAATCACATCAGCGGCTATTCTTTTGCCGGAAATCACGACATTCATGCGCCAAAAAATCTTAAGGATTTTGACTATTTAGAAACTTTGCCGAAATTTTTGTTCGGCGACGTAATGGCGATAGAGGTGGATAATAGCATTGCCGAGCAATTAAAATTTAAGAAGTATTTGGTTAAAATATTAAATCGTTGACAAATTTAGCCGATTTTTCCATGAAATATTTATCCACTCCTTGCTAACTTGTTATTAACTAATGCCGCTTGACAGTTTTGGACGTAAGAAGTAGAGTTTAGTAAAATCAAGGTTCGCGTAATTTCTAAGGTAATTAAAATAAATTAGAACGAAAGCCAAATTTTACAATAGTCAGATATGGTTTTCGCTTTAATTTAAAAAATATGAATAAAGGTTTCTTGGGTTCTATCTTAGCCCAAAAAGATAGCGTTTCGATTAGAAAGTCGACTCTTATTACTATTGTAGCCGTGTCAATTCTTTTGAGCGGTTTTTTTGT
>CAZAUC010000023.1:2633-7839 GCA_964488305.1 uncultured Candidatus Saccharibacteria bacterium | reverse complement strand
AACATCCTCCACGGTGGTCCACAAGGAGAGAATATTTAAACCTTTGTTTACCTATTAAACCTTGACGAATTACGATAATTATGTTAAGCTGTTGCAGATTTACTAGGATACTTTAGTCCTAGAAAAAGCACATTTCAAATTTTAAAGAAAGGAGCGAAAATTATGATTGAAAAGATTAAGCGTGGGTGGGCGATTTTCCAGGAGGCCGCTTATCACAGAAGCCAAGAAGTTCATATTTCGGTTAAGGAATTTAAGTTATCGAAAAGAACTATAGATGTGGGCAGGGCTGCGCTTTGGATGGATGGCTCGATTGCCCCTATGATTCGCTGGATGTTTATAGTTCCGATTTCAATGCTTGTATATGAAGTTATCGTTTCGGAAACGTTCATCAAGATATTTGCCGACGGAGCAGTGATAGAGGCATTGACCAGCCAAGGAGCACAGATGCTCTGTGCTTTTATAGTTATGATTTTTATGCACACGAAGGTGATCGGCTGGAATATCCGAAGTAATATGGTGAAGTTTATGAATGAGATACAAAATTACGAACAGATTCGTAGCCTTCTCATGGAGTATAAATGGTTTTACCTTATACAGGATGATAATTGCGAACCAGTTGAAATAGTTTTTACAAAGATGCGTCCAATGTACTTGCTTCGCGCCTCTACTCGGTTCAAAACAAACTATCCGTGGGGCAAGCCGCTTCGCCGCAACTTCTTCACATGGTTCATCGAGAGAATTATCGGTGGTTTCTACCTGCGGATTCTGTGGCCATATCTTTTTAACCCCATGCAACTCGCTTTCCTTGAATATGATAAGGCGGCGAAACGGGTTGGATTAAAATCTGGCCAAAGGGTACTCGTTATCGGCGCAGGGTCGGTTCCGCATCACATTCGGTGGAAGAAACGCCTCGGCCCGGACGGCACGATTACTGCACTCGATGTTGACCCATTCGTACTCAAGGATTCAAAAAGAATCGAATGCGTAATTGAGTGGGCGAGAGGAATTTTCAGCAAACGCCGCTTAGTATCAGCACACATTCCCGGTGATGCGGTGGAACTTCCGTTCGGGACAGCGACGTTTGACGCGGTAATCGCGGTTAGGTGTTATTTTGTTTCGGTTGCCGAGGCGCTTCGCGTCTTAAAACCGAACGGAAAACTTTTAATCTCAACCTGTGGCGACATCACCGAACTTCCAAAGCGTGAGGACCCACGCCTAGAAGATACATCTAACGGTTGGGTTATTACCAATACGCCAGTACGGGATGCCGTATTCTAACCAATTAAGGCATAAGATTGATCAACAGTGCCATAGGGAGAAATCTCTGTGGCACTTTTTTAGCCCCAAAAAATTGACTTATTTTAACAACGTGGTAAATTAATAAGGCCTCGCGTAGGGGTGTACGTTAAAAAATAAAAAAGGGAGGTGATAAGGTTGAATAATAATGAAATAAGCTTCAATGAGGTCAATGCCCACCAGGTATTTGGTATTTTAGATAAAATGTGGGTCCAGAAGAAAGGAATTTTTAAAAAGAATAACGTCTTGCCTGAAAATCGCTACCCTGTCATTGCTGATGAACGTGAGTACGCCAATTTTCTTTTCTGCGCCGCTTTGCCAATGCGCGGAGGAGTAATCAGCGATTCTCCTTTTCGTTGGCTGTGGGAGTTAAGGCGGAAATTCCCTAGTCTCTTTGAGCCGGAAGCGGTCGCGAAACTTTGGTTGCCGGAAGAGATTTTAGATGCGTTTAGAACGGTTACGGTGAAGGTTTTGAACGGCAATGGAATAGGAGAAAAGGGTTATGGCGTTTTGAGCATGCACGCGGAGCAGCACGCAAAGAATTGGTATGAAAATTTATCCGTGTTGCACCGTTCTTGGGGTGGTGATATAAGAAACGTTTTTTTGAGTGTATCGGACTTTGAGGAGGCGTTCGCTCGGATTGATTATAAGCGGAGCGAAAAGCCATTTAAGGGCATGCGTCGGAAGATTTTTTCTTTATTAACTATCTGGCTACAGGAAAAAGAGTTGATTCCGTTATTCCCTACGCCAATTCCCGTTGACTTCCATGCTCTCCGGATTTTGTGGGCAACGGAAGTAATTGATTTTGCCTTTGCCAAGCCGTTTGTCCCCAGGGAAAAACACTCGCCTCAACTATCAGGTAAAATAGCAGTTAGAATGTTTGAAGGGTACATTGATCAGGTGGCGATTTGGTCGCAAAAGTTCATACAAAAAAACGGTTTTTCACATATGAATATAAACCCTGCAATTTGGATTCTTAGCCGGGTGCTTTGCGCGGAAAATTTCCAAAATTCTTCCAGAAAAGACGGCAAAAGATATTTTGAGGCAGGAGAAATTATGAAAAACCCAGATATTTGGCCAAATAAATATCGTGACCCCTGCCTTAGCTGTCCATTGGAATATTTTTGCAAGTGGGCGATTCCTTCTGCCCCATATTACCGCTGGGGATTGTTAACGCGTATCAGTGAGAGAGTTGCCTATAACGGGCCGAATCTTCGTTTGCCATTTAATTGGGTTGAAATTCCCTACTTTAATCCAAAAAAGAGACCTTAGGCGTCGTTTCTATAACGGCGCCTTTTTTTATTGGGCAGTTGCAAAAGACCTTATTTTGTGTTATATTTTTATTAGTACCACAAAATTAAACAAGAAAAGAGGTGAGAAAGATGAGAGGTATAAAGCCGGAAGAAATTCCAGTTTTGGTGGCTAGAGATGTTGAAATGGTAAAAAGAGAGGCTAAAATAGTCATCAATATATCGTCCCTTAACATCCAAGAAAATTCTCGGCCAGGCCTTGGCATAATAGCGGTGATAGGCCCGGGGGAATTTCAGGGTAGGCATTTTGAGGAAACAGTTCTTTGCGAGATAGGACTTGGGCAGTCCAGGCCATATCACGAGGCGAGAAAGCCAGAGGAAAAAACTTTTATACAATACAGACGAAAATGGTTTTCTCTGAGTGAGGAGCAATATTTAATAATTGCCCCACAAATTTTCCGTCTTTTGCAGGAGTTGACGGATAAACGAGTTAATAATTGGAAATGCGGACCGAAATCAGAAAACCCTTTTCGTATTCGCGTACCCCGGAACTTTTGGTATCGCCACGGCAAAACTCTCTTTCAAAATTCTTCATGGAAGCCGGCACTCAGAGGAGCAAGATTCGCGGTTTCGCTGGCAGATAAATGGTTGTTTAATGATATTTTTTGGGCAGAATTAAACATAAATTTCTGCCTAAAAAGACACTTAATAGGTTTTGCAAGGTTCATAGATTTATACCTCAGCGTTTACAAAAAGAACCTTAGAAAAAATGATCTTTCGCGGCGATTTTTGAAGCTGAAAAAGGTTCAAGAAATTAATACTATAATACACTCTTCTTCTCTCTCGAAATCTCCTTATTTATTAATAGAATTGCTTGGGCACCTCCCGGGAAGAGAAAATAATCGTCTCTGGCCCTATATTAGTTCGCAGTTGATCCCCTGGGATGGGAGGGAGACGAGAGAAAGAATAATAGCTTCTCGCGTCCTCCCTGATCCGGAATTGCGACTGGGAAAAATTCAACTTAGAATAGAAACAGGATTAGACGGTAGAAATAAGTATCAAAGGATGCCAAAAAAACGCGACCACATCGTCTTTGAGGTTTATCCAAAATTAGATTCTTAATAGGCCCACTTCCAGCGCGAAGCGGGCCTTTTTAATTGACAAACCCCTGTAACAACCTATCATTTGAACTCGGATATTGCCAGAAAAAAGAGCCTGCCGAAATCTTTAAAAGAGAGAGTAAGCAGGCTGATTTATTTTTAGAAAGAAAGAAAAAACAAAATTTGCTATAATTAATTCAAATGAAACTGACTTTTTGCGGCGGCGCGAAAAATGTCACCGGCGCCAATTACTTACTGGAGAGCGGCTCAACGAAAATTTTAATTGACTGCGGTTTGTGTCAGGGCGATAGTGCCTCCGAGCGGCTCAATTATAAATCCTTCCCTTATGACCCGAAAACCATAAAAGCGGTTTTAATCACCCATAGCCATATTGACCACATCGGCCGCCTGCCCAAACTCTATAGAGATGGCTTTCGCGGAAAAATTTTTTCCACTCCGCCTACCAAAGATTTTAGCGAGGAATTGTTGATTGACTCGGAACACCTGTTGGCCAAAGAAGCCGAAGGGAAAAAACTGCCGCCTCTTTACGGCCTTGAGGATATCAACAAAACAATGGCTTTGTGGCAAACAGTTGATTATCATAAAAAATTTGAAATTGATGGCCTTTCGGCTGAATTCTTTGACGCTGGCCACATCTTGGGCTCAAGTTTCATCGTGGTCTCGGCCGAAGGTAAGCGCATTGTTTTTTCAGGCGATTTAGGTAACGTCCCCGCCCCCTTGGTTAAAGATACGGAAAATATAAAAGAAGCCGATTACGTCCTGATTGAGTCGGCTTACGGCGGCAGGCTGCACGAAGACGTGGCCAGTCGGAAAGACATGCTTGAAGACGCAATTGAAGAAACGATTAAAGCCGGCGGAGTCTTAATGATTCCGGCTTTTGCCATGGAACGCACACAGGAACTTTTGTTTGAATTGAACGAACTGGTAGAAAATAATCGTATTCCCGGAGCGCCGGTTTTTATTGACAGCCCTCTGGCGATTAAAGTAACTTCAATTTACAAAAAATATTCTCAAGACCCCGGTTATTTTGACCAAGAGGCAATTGCTGCCCTAAAAAGGGAAGATGAAATTTTTAACTTTCCCAGATTAAAATTAACCTTGACCACCGAAGAGTCAAAGGAAATAAACAGCGTACCAGCGCCAAAAATTATCATTGCGGGAGCCGGTATGTCGCAAGGAGGCAGGATTCTTCACCATGAACGCCGTTATCTTTCCGACCCCAAGAGCATGATTTTATTCATTGGTTATCAGGCTAATGGCTCTTTGGGCAGGCGGATTTTAGACGGTGCAAAAACAGTTAAAATTTTCGGCGAAGAAATTCCCGTCAGGTGCCGGGTAAAGGCCATCGGCGGCTATTCGGCCCACGCCGACCAGAAAGGGCTTTTGAACTGGCTGCGGCCCATGAGATTTGAATTAAAAAAAGTCTTCGTGGTCCAGGGGGAAGAAGACCAAATGTCTCCCCTGATTCAGAAAATAAAAGACGAGCTGGCGGTGGAGGCAATTATGCCTTCATTGGGAGAAGAAATTGTGCTATAATAA
>CAZAUC010000023.1:0-2533 GCA_964488305.1 uncultured Candidatus Saccharibacteria bacterium | reverse complement strand
TATCCCAAATACAAAATTTGCGTTTCCGGGGCGGCGGAAACCGACCTTTGCGGCCCGGATGCTTTTCAGAAAGCGGAAGAGCTGGGCAAGGAAATTATTCACCAAGGAGCGGTTTTGGTTAATGGCGCAACTACGGGATTCCCTTATTGGGCGGCTAAGGGCGCTAAAGCGGCTGACGGTATCGTGGTGGGAATTTCACCCGCAACCTCGGAGGGAGAGCACTTAAAAGGATATAAACTACCGGTTGATTATCAGGATTTGGTCATTTACACCGGTTTCGGCTATTCGGGTCGGAATTTGCTTTTAACCCGCTCGGCCGACGCAGTAATCGTCGGCTGCGGCCGCATGGGAACGATAAATGAATTTACCATTGCTTTTGAAGACAAAAAACCCATTGGCGTCTTGGAGGGCGATTGGGAAACCGATGAAGTAGTCAGGCTGGTAATTGAAAAATCTCACCGCGCCGAAGAAATGAAAGATAAAATAGTTTTTTCCAAAGACCCAAAGGAATTGGTGTCTAAATTAATAGAGATAATAAAAAAGGAAAAAGGTCGAAGCTAACGCAGGTAATGCGAAAAAGGCGAATTACATACGAATACCGCGAATACCGAAAATAAACTTCGCAGCACTCGCATACATTCGCAGTTTGGCATTATTTATATGGCAGAACAAAAACCTATCGGCGAAGTTACCCATTATTTCGGCAACATCGGCGTCGCCATTGTTAAATTCAAGCGCGCGATAAAAGTAGGCGAGGAAGTTCGTTTTAAGGGCGCTAATACGGAGTTTAGCCAAAAGATTGATTCAATGCAGTTTGACCACAAGGATATTACGAGCGCCAAAAAGGGACAGGAAGTTGGAATTAAAGTGGATGAAAAAGTGAGAGAGGGCGATGAAGTTTTTGAGGCGTAGCTAAAACGAAACGATTTATGTTAGAAATTTTCGGCCAACTTATTTTGGCAACATTTTTAGGTGCTTTAGTGGGGTTGGAAAGAGAGCTTTCCAAGAAGGCGGCTGGTATGCGCACTTTTGCTCTGGTTAGTCTGGGTGCGGCTTTTTTTACGATTATTTCCATTTTGGCCGCGGAGCAATTTTCCAGCTCTGCTATTTTTGAACTTTCCAGGATTCCTTCTCAAATTGTTTTGGGCATAGGTTTTATCGGCGCGGGTTTAATAATTTTCCATCGCTCTCAAGTCAGGGGGTTAACCACGGCGGCCGGTCTTTGGGTGGCGGCGGCCATCGGTATGGCAGTTGGTTTTAAAATGTATATTCTGGCCGTTTTCACGACTCTTTTAGTAGTTTTGATATTTATCCTTTTTTGGTTTATTGAAAGCAGATTCGTTGATAAATTAGCGACCAAGCCGCCCAAGGACAACCAAGAAATTTAATATAACTTAATGTTTAGAACAGTCGTTCTCCCGACTAGTTTACTGGTTGGAACAATTATCGGCGCAGGCGTTTTCGCTCTACCCTTCGTTTTTGAGCAGGCCGGCATATTAACCGGTTTATTTTATTTGATAATTTTCGGCTTAGTTTTTACGTTGATTCACTTGATGTATGCCGAGGTGATTTTGAAGACTGAACCGCCCCCTGCCGCGGGGAGAGAACAAGGAGAGGGCAACCATCGTTTTCCCGGCTACGCCCGAATTTACCTGGGGAACGCCGGATTTTTAATTTCCGTTTTAACGACAATCGTGGGAATGTTTTTCATTTTGACGGTCTATTTAATTTTATCGGTCAGCTTCATCAATTTAATTAGGCCGGCGGGCTTGGGGATTTCCGACGCCTCTAATCTTTTGATTTTTTGGCTGTTCGGTTCGGCAGCCATCTTTTTGGGAATACGACGGATTGCTTTTTCGGAGTTTTTAATTACCGGAAGCATTGTCGCAATTATTTTGATAATCTTCGGCTACGGTTTAAACCATTTTGACCGGACGATTTCTGCTCAGTTTTTTAATTCCAAAAACCTTTTTCTCCCATACGGAGTAATCCTTTTTTCTTTGGCCGGTCGAGTGGCCATACCGGCGATCATAAATTATTTTCAGAAGATTGGGCAGCCGTTAGTCAGAATTAAAAAACCCATAATTTTAGGGACGTTATTACCTTCTTTGGTTTATCTATTGTTTATTTTTGGAATTTTGAGCCTTTCAGGCATTGTTTCCGAAGATGCGGTTTCCGGTCTGGTCGGTCGTCTGCCTAATTTAATCCTGATGCTTATCGGGGTTTTTGGCCTGATTTCTCTTTGGAGCTCTTACATTGTTATTGGTTTGGACGTTAAAGCCGCCTTAAATCTTGATTTAAAACTCCCTAAAATTTTGGCCGGTCTGACGGTAATTATTTTGCCGTTATTTCTTTATTTTTGCGGACTCCAGAATTTTTTGGTTTTAGTCGGTCTGATTGGCGGCATCTTTATCGCTTTGGAAGGGATTTTTATAGTTTTGATGTGGCGGAACGTCCGCAAAATAAAACCCCAAAGGGTTTTGCTTAAAAAATTGAACCCCTTACTTCTTTATGTTTTAATTATGGTGTTCAT
>CAZAUC010000022.1:6497-7959 GCA_964488305.1 uncultured Candidatus Saccharibacteria bacterium | reverse complement strand
GGAGCTGCGATTCCAGTTGTATCAATATTGGCGTATTCATCCAGTTCGCTTCCGTTTTTAGCGTTGGCGATTCCAATTTGACTGAAAGTTAAAGCTAATACAACTAATAAAACCAGCAGAACCGCAGCAACTATTTTTTTATTTCTGAAGAATTTCATATTTTAAAAACCAAAGCCCTCTTCTTCCTCCTGACACGCCTCCAGTCTTGCTTGGGCAGCTGAAAGAGCGCTGGCTATACTTGAATATTTAGCGTCAGCCGAATTCTGGCCCATTATATTAGACGGTGTCTTGAGTATATCCTCCTGTAATTCGGGCGTGTTGTATTTATTCATAAATGAATTTTGATGTTGGCTGGCGAGTGTTCTTTCTTCCGCAGTCTTAGCGTTCTTTAATTCATCAATTAAGGTTTCGCCTTCGGGTATTTTATTTCCGTTCAAATCAATTATCTCAGCTCTTAATGTATCAATGTCATTTTGCACGGCCTCAATTTCACCTGGCGCCACGTAACAACCCTCAGCGCTAATTTGTGTCAAAACTGCCTTTAATTGTTCTGCAATTGGGATAGTGTTGCTCTTAACCCCAGCGAGATATTTCCACTCATCAACAATCTCCTTAACCTGGTCTATTAATTGCTGCTGTTGCTGCTGTGTCTCCTCTTCCATCAATTCTTGATATTCTGAAGGATAATAAGAAGTATAAGTTTCAGCTGAACCTACCATATCTCTTATACCCTGGCTGGTCAGACGGGAAATGGCCGCGTTAATCAAAGCTGATAACCAGGATTCAATGTTTGAGGCCCACTCCATATCCGTCTGAACTGCTCTGTCCGTTGTCGCACCTATGGTTGAACCTGGAGTGGTAATTTGCTCTTGACTACAAGTGCCGCTGCTATCGCTATCAGAGGTACATTCTTTCGCTGATAAATACCCGCCGCCGGATACGGCCTCGTCTTCCGATGCCCGAACTTGAGCGTTAATTCTTAAGACGGCTTCGTCGTAGGCCATCAACACCGCTCCATAATAATTATTTTGCGGCTGCCACATTTCGTTATAAGCAATCCAACCGCCCTTTTCAAAATCTTTGTAAAAATCTTCAATGTTCCCGATTACATCATCCAGCGTGCACTCTACTTCTTGGGAGAACTTCTGCGCCGGCATAACCGACAACCGAACCTGAAGTTTAAAAGGCGAACACAGCCAAGATAATCCCAAATCTTTAATCAATGAATCAAAAGCAATGTCGCCGGCGTGCTTTAAAAATCCCTCCCAGTCGCCGACGAATTTTGGTTCGCCGCCGCCTTGAACCCATTC
Organism: uncultured Candidatus Saccharibacteria bacterium; assembly: GCA_964488305.1. Classification (GTDB taxonomy): domain Bacteria; phylum Patescibacteriota; class Minisyncoccia; order UBA6257; family UBA9933; genus CAZAUC01. The sequence goes on along the minus strand of CAZAUC010000022.1, from coordinate 6,649 downwards.
AATTGTTTCATCAACGATATAATCTAAAATTTTCTTGGCAATTACGTCACGCATCATCGGACCAATTTTGTCCTGTATGAATTGCATAACTTTTGTAACATTACCCAAAAGTTGTCCAACCCAACCACCAATATTCGCAGGGAGATTTGTGA
>CAZAUC010000022.1:2360-6397 GCA_964488305.1 uncultured Candidatus Saccharibacteria bacterium | reverse complement strand
CGCTGTAATTTCAGCGGCAAGTTGCGGCAGTGCCTGCACCGCCAAATAACCCTTCATTGGATCGGCAATACAGCCCGCGATTGCTTTAAAAATCAAATTTCCTTTTTTAAGGCTTAAAATTATTTCTTTGTGAACCTCTAACCAGTCAGAAGGAACACTGATGTTCAAGCATTCATTAGCTGTATTGTTATAAGCTTCGGCAATTTTAAAATTGGCACTGCCGCCGCCGCCAAAACAATCCTGATTAACGTTGTTCATAAGCTGGTCCTGGTCAGGCTGTAAGCTTGGGTCATTAAAATATTTTTTAAACGCTTCCTGTATTGAAAACAAATAATTCATTTTGGCTTCTTTTGAGTTATCGTTGGAGATTTTCAAATCTTCATATTTTATTTCCGAATCAAATAAATCGCCCCCGCCCTGTATGCTGGCTACTGCGTCCTGAATTAGTTTTTGACTTTCTTCATTCTTCAAATCAAAACCTTCTTCCTGGAAAGGATTTTTACCTGCCTGGTCAAGGTCCTTTATTTTACCGAACATCGTCTGGGCCACTAATTCGGTCAGGTTTATGGAATTTTTATCGTTAACTTCGGCGTTCTCAATACTCTCGGCCACTGATTTACCCGAATTAGCTATGTTTTTTATTGATTCCGTGAAAGAATCTGCTTTGTTTTCAAGCCATTTAATTGGGTTTTCGCTTAATAAGCCTTGCGATGAAGAATTATTATCCTCCCCTGCCTGGCCGACGGAAAAGGATAGCGCCGAATTCTTTATGATAAAGTAAGAGCCAGCTAAACCCGCCCCTATAATCAAAATTATCGCCGCAATTTTAAGGGGATTCATTTACATTTATTATACAATATTTACGAGTCAAAACAATGTGGATAGTTCCGAAATTTGCCTAATGTTTAGATTTTGCGGCCGGTCATTTGAATTAATGCCTAATTTTTGAAGTTTTCTTATAATTTCTTCTTTTTTTACGGCATTAGTGCCAATTCGTATTTTTGACATTATATTATTCAATATTGTTTTTCTTGGTTGTTTGAAAAGAATTTTGACTAATTTGTAGTATTTTTCAGCGTTAATCCCTTTAATACCCAATACTTTATACTTAATACTTAATTTGATAATTGCCGAATCAACTTTTGGCGCGGGTCTGAAATCTTTTTTGCCAATATAGCCGATAATTTTCGGCTCTGCCCAAAATTGAACACTGGCCGCCAAAAGATTCATTTGCGCTTGTCCGCCAAAGCCTTGGCGTCGGCGGAGCGGCTGGCTGCAAATTCTTTGGGCTACTTCTTTTTGAACGGTTAATACTATCAACGACGGCTTGTTTTTAAGTTCGCTTAAAATCCGCATCAGTCGGCCGGTAATGTAATAAGGAATGTTGCCGACTAATTTGTAGTTAATTGGATAATTGGGGAATTGGGTAATTAGTTTCGGTAAAATTTTAAGGACATCCCCATTTATAATTTCAATATTCTTATTTTTCGCATATTTTTTCCGTAAGTCGTCCGCCAATAGACCGTCCTTTTCGATTAAAATCAGTTTTCCGCCTAATTCTCCAATTAACCAATTTACTAATTCGTCAGTCAGTTCTCCGTGCCCCGGCCCAATTTCAATAAGCGTTTCGCCTTTTTTCAATTCCAAGGCCTCAACGATTTGTCTTAATTTATTTTTATTTATTAAAAAATGCTGACCCAAATACTTAACCATGGATTTAGAATCATTAATTACTAATTTATAGATTTATTATTTTATAATTTATCGGCTTATAAATTACTGCCTTGTAAATTTATTGGCTTATAAAATTTATTGAATTAGAAAATTTGTTGGACTAGAAATTATCAGCTTATAATTTTAGGCACTATCACGTGTGATAGTGCCTAAAAACTACCCCTGATAATATAGAAATTTCCATCGCCCCCTGCCTGTCTTCGTGGGAAAAGGGAAGTTAAACCAGTAATCAAACATTGTTTGCGGCGGCAACCCCTTGATTTCTTTTCTCTTTCTCTGCTTGCTTCTCTCGGCGTAATAACGATTGCTTTGATAAGCGCCTTTCTGGCGAAAACTCTTTTTTAAGGCGCTGATGGTGCTGGGAGAAATCCAAAGAGCTTCTTCTATTTCTTTATATGTTTTTCCCGCTCTTATCATCGCCAAGGCCGCTAATCTGTTTATAATTAATTTCTTCTCACTGGCGCTGAATAAATCATTTAAAAAAGCATTTAAACGCTCGTCCGATTTTATTGTTTTTATATTTTCTAAAAATTTTGACCAAACATAATCTCCCCATTCCTTCTTTGAATTAAATTTAGAAAATTTTTTCATATTTTTTATTATTTTTTATTACTTTTAACTCTTATATTATATCAAATATCTTCCCTAAATGGCACTATCACGCGTGATAGTGCCATTTAGGGTGAATAATGATTATGAATGAATAATAGTTAAGATTGAAAGGGGTTTATAAAAAGTTTATAAAAAGTTGATAAAAAAATAAAAAAACGGGCAAAACAAGCAAAAAAATAAGATAAGTTTTATTGAATATTTTCTCTTACCCGATATTGAAATGCTTCAGCTAAATGGTTAGCCGTTACCTTTTCAGATTCTTCCAGGTCGGCGACCGTCCTGGCGATTTTTAAAATCCGGTAATAACCGCGAGCCGAAACGAATGATTTTTCTAAAATATTTTTTAAGAAATTCTCCGCCGTTCCGTCAAAATTAACCAATTCATCGGCCTGCTTGGAACCCATTTCCGAATTGAGGCGAATTACGGGCTTAATTTCTTTAAAACGCCCGTTCTGAATTTTTCTGGCTTTAATTACCTGGTTTTTAATTCTTTCGCTGGCATGAACGTCGCGATTCTTGCTTCTTAAATCTTTGATTTTTACCCGCGGCACGTCAATCTGGATGTCAACCCTGTCAATCAACGGTCCGGAAAGTTTCTTTTGGTAACGAAAAACTTCATTGGCCGTGCAACGACATTCTTTTTCTGCATCGCCGAAATAACCGCAGGGGCAAGGATTCATTGCCGCTACCAGACAAAACTTGGCCGGAAAATTCAGCGTGTTTTTTACCCGCGAAACGCAAATCCGCCCGCTTTCCAACGGCTGGCGCAAGGCCTCCAGTAAATCGCGGCGAAATTCCGGAATCTCATCCAGGAATAAAATTCCCCGGTGAGCCAAACTGATTTCTCCGGGTCGCGGATTGACGCCACCACCGATGACGGAAATCGGCGAAGCCGTATGATGCGGCGACCTGAAAGGCCGAAAGTTTAAAAAATTATTTTCTTTAAGCAAACCGGCCGCGCTGTAAATCTGGGTAATTTCAATGGCTTCTTCTAAAGAAGGCGGTGGCAGGATTGAAACTAAAGCTTGAGCCATCATTGTTTTACCGGCACCGGGCGAACCGGTCATTAGAAGATGATGCCCGCCGGCCGCGGCTACCGTCAAAGCTCTTTTGGCGTTCTCCTGCCCTTTAATTTCCGAAATATCAACCAATGACTGGTCTTGCCCCGGCCTAAATTCGGCAGTCGGTTGCGGTTTAATCAAATATCTTTCTTCTAAATGATTAATCAATTCCTCAAGGTTATTAACGGGAATAACCTTAACGCCTTGAATAACCGACGCTTCAATCGCGTTCTGCTTTGGCAAAAATAAAAATTTGAAATTTAATTTTTTCGCCAGACGACTGATGTTTAAAGCGCCGTTAACCGGCCTGGTCGTTCCCTCCAAAGAAAGTTCGCCGATAAAAATTTTGTTCCGCGTATCAAATTTTTTGATTTGCCCGGTAGCCAAAAGATAGCCTAAGGCAATGGCTAAATCATATTGAGAACCGGTCTTTTTGACGTCCGCCGGCGCCAAATTAACGGTAATCTTCCGGTTCTCCTTGCTTGGTGGTTTGATATCGCTGTTTTTTAAAGCAGAACTGACTCTTTCTTTGGCTTCGTTTAACGCTTTATCCGCCAACCCTACGATATTAAACGAGTGGAGACCGACGTTAATGTCGGTCTCCACTTCTATCAACTTTGCCTCAATACC
>CAZAUC010000022.1:0-2260 GCA_964488305.1 uncultured Candidatus Saccharibacteria bacterium | reverse complement strand
TGCATAATTTTGACTCCGGTGCCGCCTCCAACACGTCCAAAGAAATTTCTTTGCCGCATTTTTCGCAAATGCCGTATTTTTTCTTTTCTATTTTTTCCAAGGCTTTATCAATATCAGCCAGGCGCTTTTTATATTCCTGGGCCACGGCCATCTGATTACCGAATTCTTCCGACTCGTCCGACTCTTCTTCGCCGGAATCAACGTCACTGCCAAAATCCGGCACCTTGGAAAGTTTCCTTATTTTTCTGAAAATTTCTTTTCTGGTTTTTTGCAGCCAATTTTTAAATTGGGTTAAAAATTTGATATCCATAATCATAATGCTAATCTGCGAATTTATGCGAATGCCGCGAATGTATTTGCGGTATTCGTGGTATTCGCGTTTATTAGCATTGTTTGCATTATTATTGTACCGGCGGCATCTGTTTTGGGAAAATCCAGGAAGAAACGACAAAGTACCCCAAAAGCCCGAAGCCTATAATAATTACTAAAATCCCCAAGATTATCAAAATCGTTTTCAGAGCCCCTGGGCCAGAACGGGTAGGCTCTATGTTAAATCCCTGCGGTTTTTCAATCGTCGGCCGTGGTTGAGGCGGAACACTTTGCGGAGGAAAAATCGCTTTTTCCGGACCGCTGTAACCGGGAACGTTCAGTCCCGTCTCAAGCTTTTTTTCTTCTTCTGCCGCGCCGGATTGCCTATCAAGTTGAAATCCCGAAGGGGTAAATCTTTGTGGTGCCGCCATTTCCCCTCCGCCCTGCTCAATGGCTTTAATGTCCGATTCCATTGTCCGGATGCTGATTTGCGGCGCTGGTGGTGGTGGCGTCGGCTTGTTTTCTCCGGTCGGTGCTTTTTGTTGATTAAGATTTTTGTTTGCCATTATTCTAATTTTATTATTTTATTTCAATAAAGCAAGCCGGCCCCGTTAGGAGTCTTACTTCTAACGGGGTTAATCCAAAAAATGCCCCGAAGTTATTCGGGGCATTTGGTTTTTAAATATATAAATCTTTCTTATTTCGGCAGTATTTCTTTCAGCCACGAAGTGAAACCGACAATGACGGTAATCGGGAAAGAAGCAGAGCCGCCTTCGCCGTCGCAAAGTAAAGTGTAAGTCGTGGTTTGAGTTGGACTAACTTCTATACTGCTGGAAAAATCAACACTGCCGATGCCCTGGTCAATTTCACAGTAATCAGCGTAAACGCAATCCCACCATAAGGTTGAAAATTGCGGCGGGACAATTGAGGCGGGGTCTGCAGTAAAATCGCAATCTGGCAATTGTTGACCCCCTCCCTGATCAGCGTCTTGTGTTTCTTCTACTTCTTCCTCCTGCGTTTCTTCTTCCTCTTCTTCCGGACAAACATCGGTTTTATACGGACCAAGAAAGGCCTTTGCGCTGGGATTGCCGTCATATAGGCTCATGTTCCTTCCACCTTGATAGGCAGTGCCGTGAGCTTCATCCAAAAACGGTGGAAAACGCGTAGGCGAAGCGCCGCCTGCGTTTAAAAATTTGTTTGGCAATACGACAAAATTAGGCTCGGCAGAAGCATATTTCGGATCATATCCCGGATCAGCCCAAGTCAATACTACAGCAGACTCAAAATCGCCCAAAATCTTCGCCGCATAAACAATGTAAGAATCTTCCGGAACTGTGTTGTCTATAAATTCGCAAACATTACCAGAACAAATCTGAGAGTAAGGAATCGTTGCTACGATATTGGACTGAGAGCTTCCTCCTGCATCCCAATAACCACTAAAGCCAGTGGGGTAACCCGCTCTGTACTCGTCAGTTATGGGAACCGTCATACTGATAAAACCACTGCCAACCTGACCGCTGAGACTAAAAAACCAATCGCTCATCTCTCCCGAACTTATATCGCCCGGCAAAGTAAAACGATAAATGGCAACATCCTTGGAAGCATCGTCATTGACATTACTTGAGGATACCAAAATAGTATCACGAGTACAGGTTGAACCAAACTTATCGCCGGATTTCAACACATAAAAACCGTTGGTGGCGGCATTTTTACATTCCGCGTCTGTATATCTTGTCGGAGCAGGAGCGCAACCTTGATGTTCGCCAAACTTATCAGTTATTACTTCAATATAGTAAGAACCTGCCGAGTCAACAACTGTACACCCTGAATCCTGATATAACACATAAGGGATTTGTTCTATGTAGCCATAATTCATTTGGGGGTTGTAAAAAGTGAACGTACCCTCATAAATACAGCCTAAGCCGTTGGAATTGGCCAAAAGACCACTATC
>CAZAUC010000021.1:0-9574 GCA_964488305.1 uncultured Candidatus Saccharibacteria bacterium | reverse complement strand
TTTCCTTTACATAAATTTGCTCAAAAAGAATAAAATCAGCCCGAAGCCGCTGGCTACTGCGGAAATAATCCAGAAACGCATTGTTACCTGGCTTTCAGGCCAACCCAAGGCTTCAAGATGATGATGAATGGGCGCTGATAAAAACATCTTTTTGCCCCTTAGTTTTTTGGAAAGCAGCTGTAAGATAACCGACCCGGATTCCAAAACAAGCACAAAAGCAATAACCGGAAGAAACAAAACAGAATTAGTCAAAAAAGCAATCACCGCCAGGGTAACGGTCAAGCCCATAATCCCCGTTTCCCCCATGTAAAATTTTGCCGGATGAACGTTAAACCAAAGATAAGTAACCAGGGCGCCGATAATAATCGCGATTAAAACCGTCAAATCATACAAACCTCTCGTGTAAGCGATGACGCCGAAAGAAGCGAATATCGGCATTAAGACGCCGGCTGACAAACCGTCAAGCCCGTCAACCACGCCGCCGGAAAAAGTGGCCAATACCACGATGACGAAAAGCAAAAGATACAAGCCGTCAATTTCCAGATTGCCGTAAAAAGGAACGTAAAGACTGCTCCATCCGAGTTTAAAATAAAACCACCAGGCGCCGGCCAAGGCAATCAAGGAAATCAAAGCCAGCCTTACTTTAAATCTGATGCCGCCGCCGATATACTTTCCTTTGTTCTTGACGACCAAAATGTCGTCAACCAACCCCAGAATTGAAGCAGAAATCAAGCTAAAAAACGGCAGCCAGGTCTGAGAGCGGGAAAGGAAATTTACTTTCGCGGCCAGATCAGAAGGTAAGAAACGGGAAAGCAAATAAGCGCCTACGGTAACGATTAACACGGTACCCCAAATGAGAATGCCGCCCATCCGCGGCGTACTGACTTCCTTTTGGCCGTGGAGCTGGGTAAAAATCGGCGTTTTTTCTCCGTCAAATGCGTCTTCGCGCGGCTTTTTCTTCCAAGCCCTGTATCTGTATAAAAAACGAATTAGAATCGGCGCTAAAATGATGGCCACCGCAAAAGACAAAATCAAAAAACTGATGATTTTTACGATTAAAAAAACGTGAACGGAGTACATTGTTTTATTGACAGGTTTTTACGAAATCTTTCAATTTTTGCGTCTCGCTGAAAGAATCCTCGGCGCCGAGCGTAATCGTTAAAACCGTCTTGCCGTTAACGCTAAAGAGTCCCATTAGATTATGGTCTGCTTCTTCAATGTAGCCGGTCTTGCCGCCGATGAAGTCCCCTTCTCCGGCAAATCTATTGATTGAAATTAATTCCCTTGTCCTGCCGGAAGCCAAATCAGTTATCTTCGTTTCTTTTTGTCGGGAAATTTCTAAAATTTCCGGGTGATTAAGATAGATATAGCTCATCAATTTCGCCAAGTCGGCGGCGGTTGACTGATTAACGAAAGAAAGGCCCGTTGATTCCAGATAAGTGGTTTGGAACATATTGAGCTCAGCCGCTTTTTTCTGCATTTCGTCAATGAAACTATTCTCGCCCCGTAAACTCAACTCTGTTGAGTTACTGGGCTCGCCAAAATTTTCGGCAATGGCGGCGGCCGCGTCATTGCTTGAAACCACCAGCATCGCTTTAATCAAATCTTTCACCGTAAAAATCTCTCCACTGCTGAAACCTCCGCTGATTCCTTCCGTGGAAACGGCCGTTTCGCTCATCTTTATTTTTCGGTTCAAATCCATTTTCTCAATCGCCACCAAGGAGGTCATTAACTTGCTTAAAGAAGCAATGGGCCAGCGTTTCTCCGTGTTTAACTCAAAGATGTTAAAATTATAATCCAGGTATTTCGCCAAAGCGGCTTTGCCTGAAAAATTAAGTTTTTCCGAATCGCAAATCATAAATTCAGACCCGTTGATTTCCGCTTTTGAAGTCAAAGCCGTATTTGAAACGAGAAAAGAATTGCTGGAAGAATTTTCCGGCGTATATTTTGAAATATTCATGAAAAAATTATCAATGTTGGCGGCTAAGCTTTCTTTGGCGATGGAGAAATTTTCATTGACGTTAGCGGAGACAACGGTAAAATCATGGCCGATGGCGTTCAGATTACGGCTTAAATTACGGTTAACTGCTGTTAAATTTTCACCGACTAAGATGGCTTTTTCAGACAGCTTCCCGGACAGAGCCAGATACAAATCTTTTGCAAAAACCGACATTGAGCGTTGGCTTTCAAGCGTTTCAATGTTTTCCTCATCCGGCTTAACTGAAACAATCGTTTCAGCCGAAGAATAATTTGAAGAAAATTTAATCCCGCTTATAAAAAGCGAAGTTAATATAACCAAAGAAAGAAATATTGCTTGAAACTTCATTTTTATCAATTATAATTCGTTTTTCATTGCCCTAAATTTTTCGTATTCGGGCAATTCTTCCACCTTGGATATCCCTAAGTATTTTAACAAATCAAAGCTCGGTTCGTAAAGGTAAACATTGCTTTTTTGCGGGTCAGGGCGGCGGTCAACCAGACCGCGGAGCAATAAACTTCTCAAAATAAAGCTTGAGTTCACGCCGCGATAATAATCAATTTGAACGCGAGATATTGGTGCGAAATAAACGATTAAAGAAAGCGTCTCTAAAGAGGCGGGCGTAAGATTCTCCTTAAACTCTTCTTTGATGAAATTTTCCAGAAAAGAGATAAATTCCGGCTTGGTCGCCAACTGGACTTCGTCTCCGCTAAAAATCAATTTCAATCCCCTATTTTCCCGTTCCAAATTTTTCGCTAATTCATCTAATCCCTCTTTTACTTTTCCTTCTCCTGTTTTAAGCAATTTGGCGATTTTTTTTATTCCCAGCGGCTCGCCGTAAGCAAACAACAACGCCTCTATTGCCGCCGGTATATTTTGATTTTTTAAATTTTCTGTTTCAGTCATATTTGTAACCCCGCTCTTTTTTCAATTTTTTAGAAAAGCGGGGGTGCTAAATTTTTCAGTTCCGACGATACGTCGGAGGAAAAATCTGCATATCCGAAAATTTGTTTTTCTGTTCAACTTTTATCAATTGCCTCGTCACTAAATGCAATAAAGCTAAAAATAATACTACTATCTCTTGGCGTGATTTTTTTTCTTTTAATTTGTCAAAGCTTAAATCCGGGCCCAAGCGGTTCATTATCTCTTCAATTTTTTCCTCCAGGGTGATGAGTGAGGATTTAATGGTCTGACTCTTTTCTGATAATTGCCGTAAGTTCTCAAAAAGTTTTTTGACTATTTTGCGCAACTCCTCAATCTCAATGTTTTCCGCCGGATAAAAAACGGCCGGCCGGCCGGCGAAAAGCGGCCGCGAAATTGCAATTTTATTTTGCTCCCAAAGCTCCTTCAAATTACCCATGGCCGGCTTGAATTGCTGATAAAAATTAAGGCGGCTTTGCAAATCCTTTATGTCTTCCTGCTCTTCGACGGTCAATTGCAAATCGGGCAAAAGCGCTTTTGATTTGATAAGGAGGAGACGCGAAGCCACCACGATGAAATCGGCCAAAATACGCGAATCAATCTGCCCATTCTCGCTGCCGTTTCTCAATCCGTCAAGATAATTTAAAAAGTCGGCCGTCACCTCTGCCAAACTTAACTCGGTAATTTCCATTTTCTTTTCTTCTATCAGCTCCAAAAGTTTTTCTATCGGCCCGGAAAATTGTTCTAATTTTAATTCATACATATTAATCGCTTCGCTCCTTTTTCCTGCTAATTTACGAATTGCTACTAATTTTACGAATTAGTAATATTAGTAATGATTGGTACATTAGTAGGTCTGTAATGCGTCTTTAGTATAGACGTTTGACGGGCTCCATAAAAACCAGCCGCTGAGCAATTCCGGCGTGGTGTTGGCTTGCCCGCCATCGCTACGCTCAGGCGTTAGCAGGCGGGCCGCGTCATAAACCGCTTGAATTTGTTTTCTTACCATTGAAGCGTCGTAGTCGGCGCCCAAGTCAAAATCCTGAAGCCAAGGGCGGACTTTAACCGGTAATTGCCCGTCTATAACCGATAATTCCGTAGAGGCTATTGTGGAAGTTGCGGTCGTGGAACTCGCCGTTGTAAGTTGTAAATTATAGGCATCTAATCTTTTCAACGCCGTTTCTATGGAATATTTCACCACTTCGTAAGGATAAAGGGCCGGGCTTTTATAGTTCAAAAATCCGGACGCGTAGTGGGACGGGTAAACCATGGGACAGACAAAGTCAAAATAAAGATAAGCGTCTTCAATTATCTGCCCAATACCCAAATCATCTGACTGCACCGTTGACAAACCAAAGAGGTCGGCGGAAATTTTTACATCAGGCAATTGCCTGCGGAGATAACTGAAAAAATTTTTAATTGTTTCGTGCTTGGGTATTTTACCATCCCAAAACGAAAAACTCATATCGCTTAATTTGCCGTCTGAAGCGAACCTGATGTAATCAAAGTTTATCTCGTCAAAACCGCGCTCAGCCGCGTCTCTGGCAATAGCAATATTATAGTCCCATGCCTCCTGACTGGCCGGGTCAATCCAAGCCAGTTTTTTATTATCCAGCCATAAACCGCCAGTAGCTTTACTGTGGATCGCTAAATCTGGTCTGTTTTTTGCCAAAATAGGGTCCTGAAAAACCGATATTCTGGCAATAACGTAAATCCCTTCATTGTGAAGCCTTTTAATTAAAGTGTTGATTTTGGCAATTCTTATATCTTTAGCTTTATATCCTTCTACTTCCGGCAAATTTATATCGTAAAGCACGTAGCCGGAGTAATCTTTAATGTCTATGACCACGGCGTTTAATTCCGTGGTTTTAATGAGATTTAACAAATAATTAACGCGGTCCTCGGAGCCGGCTGACCAACCGGTAAAATAAACCGCCTTGATAGTCGCCGGCGGATTAGCCAATGGTTTTTGAGGAAGGTCATCGCCGTTAAAGTCTAGAACAAAATCGTCCGTTGAAGAAGCATTAAGGTTGGCGATTTCTATGAGCTTTCCGCCTAATTTCCCTTCGGGCGAAAATAAAAACAGCCCCCCGCCAATAACAGTCGCCAAAATCAAAGCCGTTAATAAGTATTTCATTTTAAACTAAGATTACCACAAAAATTTAAAAAATAAAGGGCGAAGGAATTTATACTTCGCCCTAAATATAAGAATTTATTTTACATTATCCAAGGGAATGTTCAACGTCCATGGTTTTGCTATTTTCAAAAATTGACGGACTTTCTCTAAGTCAAAGAGCCTGTCTTTTTTTGAACGCAACAGTGTCTCCGCGTCAATCCAGATTAAACCAGGAGCAACCGCGGAAATTTTTTCCAGTTGTTTCTCCAAGTTGCGCGGTGAAAGTCCGCCGGCATAACCCGAATATATATTGGTCTGCTTTGGCCATTTATCCGGCAGTAAGCCAGCTCCGCCGGATAAATCATACAGGGGGAAAACGTAGATATTCCACCGCCCATACATGGAATGGAATATTTTTGGGTTAGTCCCGTCCATTTGGAAAATAATAGACCTGCAAGCGGACCACTGTCTAAAAATTTTACTAAGCCTTTCGGCGTCAAATGGATGGTGTTCAGCGTGAAAATTTAGCTGTAAACGCTGAAACATTGTTTCAATGTAGCCAAACTCATGAAAAAAATCCGGATTCCCAAGACATAGCTCTCGTACCCATTTACCGCATATATGACCTGATAGAGTAAGTTTTTCTTGTCGCCATAAAGTATATAACTCCTCCAGCCATTGTCGAGATGGAAACCTTTTACTTCCTTGTTGTTTTTTTGACAGCAAAATGCCGAATTCCACGAACGGAAAATCAGCTTCAATCGAAACTAATTCTTCCGGCCGTATACTATCGTCTGCTCCGGTCACGGTAACAACCTTTACAAATCTTCTCGCCATCTTCTATCCCTCCTTTTTATTTTTAAAAATAAAACCGGCAATAGTTTTATGCTATTGCCAGTTTAAAACAAAAAGATTACAGTGTCAATTTATAAAATCTCTATTCTGCTTACTTTTGAACCGAATTTTATCGCTTCTGCGGTGCTGGAAAACCAGATATCCACGCGGTCGCTATATTTTTCATGCGTCCTATCCTCCACAACGAAAATTCTGTCGCCGAAAATTTCCGGCAATTTAATTTTAGTGCCCAAAGGCAAAAAGTTAGCGGCGACCACGCCTGACCGGACATAGCTGCCCGAGGCCGTAATAAAAGGCGTATCATCCGTTTGCCCCGGAGTACTTGAATAAGCTGTAACCACAACTTCTATGGATTCGGTCTCCGAATCTTCACTGTTGTCGGAAGAGACAATTATTCCCGGGCAATTCCGGGCCAAAAGCTCAATACCTTCTATTTGATTAAATTGTTTGTTGGCGAGGGTCGGGTCCGGACTTTCCAGAATACTGTCGGTGTCGGCAGAACTTCTGTTAATCAAGGGCCCAACCATCACTAAACTGACTATAAAAAAAGGCAGTAATAATACTGCTATGTATTTACTCATATATTTATATTTCAAGTATACTCGGGGCTGGGAATTTGTCAAGATAGTTATCAACAGCCCAAATATTAGCTTAATTTGTATAAAAAAAGCCCAGGAAGATTAAATGGAGCATAAAGCACCAAAACACTTAATCTTCCTGGGTATGATACGTGCGGAGGGCCAGCAAAGAACAGGAATTCAATGATGCTCGTCGCATCATGGGCGCTTCTGGCGGGCCTATCCGGGGCGGAAAAGCCCCTGTTACCTAAATTGGTAATGATGGCGCGGCCAAGCCGACAGATTCCTAACTCATTCTATGCCCTTTGTGCCGATATCCGCGGGTTATCGGCACCGTAATGCTGTGTGCTACCAAATAACCTATCAAGTAAAATAAATTTTTTAATATTGTTTGGCCCGTCTCCTCTCGCAGGCCTTTTTCCGATCAATGGGGTTCTTTGCTTGTTTAGCCGCACGTCTAGTATTCTAATGTGCTGATTATGTTTTTTATTATACTCCTCTGCCAAAATTTGTCAATGGGGCTATTAATATTAGCTTAATTTGTATAAAAAAAGCCCCTGGTTGGTAAATTTGAAGCTTAACCAGGGGCTCGGCATGGGGTGTAACGGGCGAGGCCAAGCTGACTTCAGCAGAGCACAGCATACTCCCTCATTCGGGAATGCTCTCTGTGAGCTTCAACTCGCTCCTTGCGACTCGGCATAATTGCTTGAATTGGTCGCAGACCAAGTTCAAGACATTCGCACGCTAAGAATTGCCCGCCGTCCCCTAATATTATGGGGACTCTTCTATAACGTACCCTGATTTTCTCCGGGCCAGAGTGCCTCGCCTGAACCGCCACACCAGAAAAATTCTTAAATAGGCGATGGTCCTTGAAGGTGGAGCAAAACCCTCAAAGGGCAGGGGCCTTTGGGGATGGGATAAAGCAGGATATCCTTCAAGGACCATCGTTGCGGAGGGCAATATTAAAAAGGTACTGCCTATAATATAATCCTATCATAAAATATTGTCAATGGCTTTTTCGCATTGAAAATGAAACCCAAATATGCGATACTAATATACCTGCCCGACTTCGCATGGACGAAGTCCAGGCGGGCGGGCTAATTCATACTAATTATACGAATGAATACTGATTTATATTGATTATTCGTATTATTCGCTTTCATTCGTATATTGGCATCGGTTTATGGCTTTGGCAATTTATCGCAAATATCGGCCCAAAACTCTGTCTGACTTATTAGGTCAGGAGGTAATGGTTGAAATTCTGAAAAACGCAGGGCGTTTAGATCGTTTAGCCCACGCTTATTTATTTTACGGGCCGAAAGGTTCGGGTAAAACAACCACTGCCAGAATCATCGCCAAAATCGCCAACTGCCAAAAGCGGCAAAGCGACCCGGAGTTCAAGAAACAGGGCGAGCCTTGTAATAAATGTCAGCCCTGTCTGGAGATTGACAAGGGTGCGGCAATGGACGTAATAGAAATTGACGCCGCTTCAAACCGCGGCATTGAAGAAATCAGGAACCTGAAAGAAAGCATCCGTGTCTCCCCGGCCGCCTATTCTTACAAAGTTTACATCATTGATGAGGCGCACCAGTTAACCAAAGACGCTTTCAATGCCTTGTTAAAAACTTTAGAAGAGCCACCGGCGCATGCAATTTTAATTCTGGTGACCACGGAATTTGAAAAAGTTCCGGCGACCATTGTTTCCCGTACGCAAAGATTCCAATTTAGAAAACTGCCTTTGGAAAAAATCATTGGAAAATTGAAAAGCATCAGTAAAGCGGAAAAAATAAAAATCAGCGATTCGGCCATAGAATTGATTGCTTCAGTGGCTGGCGGCAGTTTCCGCGACGCGGAATCATTGCTGGACCAGCTGTTTTCTCTGGAAAAACAAACGAAAGACGCAACGCCGGGCAAAGTTGAAGCTGAAGACGTGGAGAGAATTCTGGGGCAAGTGGCTTTCAAAAGAACCGCGGAACTGGCGGAATTATTAATAAAAAACGATTTGGCCGGCTCCCTAGATTACCTTTCCAAAATTAACGAAGAGGGCTATAATCTGGTGCAATTTAACAAGGATTTAATTCACTATTTTCGCCGAGTCCTGGCTCTGAAATTCAGCCCGGATTTAGCAAATCATTTCAGCCGCGAACTGACTGACCAGGAATTGGACTTAATTAAAAAACACAGCCAAATGATTGATTCGCCGGCTGGCGAAGAAAAAACCGTCAAACTGATAAAATCCCTGATTGAAGCGTATACGCAAATGAGATATTCGCCGTTTGCCATCGTGCCGCTGGAAGTTGCAATAATAGAAAATCTTAAACAACTAAAAACTTAAAACTAAATACCTAAAATAAGTTAATGTGTATTGCCGGGTCGTCTAATGGTAGGACACATCCCTTTGAAGGATGGTATCGGGGTTCGAGTCCCTGCCCGGCAGCCAACAGTTGCGCGGTATCGAGGGAGATCGAGACGCATGGCATAACAAATTTAATTATGGAAGAGCATAATGGAAAAAGACTTTTTATAACAGGAATTCCAACTGCCGGGAAATCATATTTTGCGGAAATGGTTGTTGCAAAAATCAGCGGGATTCACGTTGATATTGATGATATACGCGAAGAAATTGCGAATGATTTAAAATATAAAAAATGGGTAAATTTCTATTTAGACCAAGATGAAAAAACATATTATACGACTACGACATATAATGAACAGTGGCAAAATCTCGTCAGACAATCAGAGGGTGTGTGGCCGGCAATTCTGGAAAAAATAAAAAGCTATACAAATGAAACAAGGCCAGTAATTTTTGAGGGAGTTAATATTCTCCCTCATCTCACTAAAAGAGACTTACCTTTTTCCGGGGTTGTAATTATAGGAAAATCTTTTGAAGAAGTTCTTGAACGAAATAAAAAAGAGCCTCGCTGGGGAAAAACCGAGGAGTTGCAAAAATTTGAGGCAGAAGCTTTTTTCTATGGTGAGCGGCCGCGATATAAAGCTGAAGCGGAAAAATATGGCTATCCCATATTTGAAACGATTGATGAAGCGTTTGAACCAACACTCAAACTAATATTATAGATTTTAATGACCTGTCCGGGATTTGAACCGTGATATAATAAAAAGTGAGAT
>CAZAUC010000020.1:0-9681 GCA_964488305.1 uncultured Candidatus Saccharibacteria bacterium | reverse complement strand
ACCCATTGCCAATACAGAAGGTTTGGTTGGTTATTGGAAGTTTGATGAGGGAGAAGGGATAGTTGTTGATTCATCGGACAATAACAACAATGGTACTCTTTATGGAGATACCTTCTATATCACTGGTAAGGTGGGAAGTTACGCCTTGAGTTTTGATGGAGATGAAGATTATATCACTTTTCCCTATGTAAATATAGAAACTTCTTTGACTTATTCACTTTGGTTTAAGAGACTCGATAACGGTACTAAGGTCCCACTGTCTTTTATGAAAACTTATATTGCAATAACAGACACAAAAATTAATTATTATCCTGACCCAGGTTACAGCTATTCAACTTATTCTTGGATCAATAATACTGATTGGAATCATGTAGTAGTATCTCAATCAGGACTTAATGTAAGTATATATTTGAATGGAGTGGTTCTTGGGAGTACTACAAACAGTCTTGAGGCAAATACAACAAATTCGTATAACTATATAGGTAGGTGGCATCAGGGTTATCCTACACAATATTTCAACGGATTCATCGACGATGTCCGCATCTACAACCGCGCCCTTTCTGCCGCTGAAATTCAAGCTATTTATAATGCTCAAAAATAAAATTCAATTAAAAAACATTTTGATAGGAATAACCATTGGCTTGGGCCTGATAATTTTAATCCTCCTGATTTTATATTATATTTTTATCTTCTCGCCCCATCAGGAAACAGACAAAAGGCAAAAGGCGATAGAAGAAAGCGAACGGCTTTTCTGGGAATACAAAAAAGCTCAATAGTAGACCGAATTCCATCGTTTCTTTTAATTCTAAAATCTTTCAGAAATTGAAAGATAAAAAACAAACGAATCAGATTTCAACAAAATAAAGATTGTCGTCTTGGATGAAATAAAGATTATCTGACCCCGACTCATAAAAGAAATCTAAAGCGTCTTCAACCAGTGTATATTTATTTGTCGGCAATCTGTCGTCTATCTCCACAAAATCAATTTTCTCCTTGCCGTCATTGCCCAAATAATTAATTAAAAGATGGTCTGAATCTTTATACCAAAAGAGATTTTTAACCGAAGCAGCGCCTTTTTCATAAAAAGAAAAATCAATTATCTCTCCAGCCTTCTTATTGACGTTAATTCTATAGTTCTCCAAAAAATAAACGTTTAATTTGTCGTCTTTGTCCAGAAAAGCGATTTTTTTATTATCGTAAGAAAAGGCGAATTTTTTGGCCGAGTGAGCAATTTGTTCAAAGGTTTTAGTTTCGCGATTAAAAAGGTAAAGGCCGCCGTCCTTCGTTAAAAAAGATATCTTGTTGCCCGCGCTGGAGATTTCGGAAATGGTACCCAGGTTTTCCGGTAAATCAACGAGATTGTCTGATGTTTTCAGAATTAAATTAAAACCGCCCAAAAACAGCGATTGAGGGGTTTCGCCGACGTAATAGAGATTGGAGTTTTTGACAGTCCAGGCGAGCGCTTTGACGAGGTCTTCCAGTTTAAGATGGTTTAAGTCCAACAAAGACAACGCTCCTTTTTTGTCCTTGACTATTAACTTATTTGATTCAATGGGACAGAAAGAGATTTCGGAGATATTTACTTGCTGAAAATTATTCAGAATTGCGCTGACATTAAGAATTTTTGAAAGATTATTGAAGTCGTAAAGATAGTAAATCAGATTTTTTGAATCTTCAACGATTGCCTTGTCGCCGCTCTCGCTCCACTGGATGAATTTGTCGCCTCTCAACTTTATATTGGAAGTTTCCGATTCATTTGCCGACGCAGAACTTGGAAAATAATAAAGACCTTCTTTGTTTTTTAAAATGATTCTTTTTTGTTGGTTAACCCAAAAGGAGTCAATGGATTTGGTGATGTCGGCGGTTTTTTTGTTTATTTCTTCCGGCACTAAAACTATCTTGAGAACTTCAGCCACTAGGCCGGAGTTTACCCGAATGTTTTTCTCCCAGGGCAGATAGCCGTCTTTTTCAATCTCTACTTTATAATCCTTGGGCAAGAGATTCGTAATTAGCGTGCCACTTTGGATTAGCCCTGATTTATCTTCAAAAATTTCGCCATCTATTTTAATTACTACCCCTTTGGGTTTGCTTTCAATGAATATCGCGCCGGTTCGCGTGATGGCAATTTGACAGTTCCAAATTACCGGCAACCGGCAATTATCAATTTTTAGACGCCAACCCTGAGAAAGAAAAATAATTCCGCCCCCGGCCAGGATGAACAAGGAGAGAAATGAGTAAAATAAAATCCGGCGAATTTTTTTAGACATAAATTAAGATAGCCCGACAATAATCAGTATAGGATTTTTAGGGAGAATTGGCAGGGGAAATTAATATTTTATAAATTCCAGTAATTTATATACCAAAATGACGGGCCAGACCAAAGCTTTGAGTATGGCAAGTATAATTGACCAGAAACCACTCGCGTGCTGGATAAAATATATGGCCGAACCAATCAGGCCAAAAAAATAAATAACTCCTGACACATTTTTTTTCATAGTTAATTATTCATCATAGTTGGTACCCGACCTGGTACCCAAACTTTGCGTCAATTATACCTTTTTCCCTTGTGTTTTTCAATGAAATATTTTATTCTCATTAGTAATGGCGAAGTTTGTCATCCACGGTCGGAAGCCGTTAAAAGGGGAGATTGAAGTTTCCGGCGCCAAGAATGCGGCGCTGAAAATTTTTCCCTTAGCGCTTTTAACCCGCGGTACAATCAGGGTTTCCAACGTGCCGGAGATAGAAGACGTTTCGCGTTCTCGCGAAATGCTAACGGCCTTGAATTACGAAGTAAAAAAAATAAAAAAAGGAATTTTTGAAATCAATCCGCCAACTGGCGGACAAAAAAAATTTGAATTACCTTCTAATTTAGTGAATAAGTTTCGGGCTTCCATTATGTTTGTCGGGCCAATGCTCGCCAGCCGCGGAAAAGTTTCTTTTCCCCATCCGGGCGGCTGCGTCATCGGCGCGGGCACCAGGCCGATTGATTTATTCCTTGATTCTTTTCATAAAATGGGCGCCAAAATTAACGCGGCAAGCAATTATTATCGTTTGACCGCAAAAAAATTGAAGGCCGCCGATATTTTTTTCTCAAAAATCAGCGTTACGGCCACGGAAAGCTTGATGATGACCGCTTGTTTTGCCCAGGGTGAAACGACTTTGAAAAATTGCGCCTTGGAGCCGGAAATCGTCAGTTTAGCTGAATTTCTCAATAGTTGCGGAGCAAAAATTCAGGGCGCGGGCACGGCAACTATTAAAATAAAAGGCATTAAAAAATTAAGAGGCGGAGAATATAAAATTATTCCCGACAGAATTGAGGCCGGCACTTTCGCCATGCTGGCCGCCGCTTCAAACAGCGGTCCGGTTTTAATAAAAAATTGCGTTCCCGAACATCTGGAAGCACTTTGGAATTTATTTGACAAGATAGGCGTAAATTATGTATTAAATAAGAATAGCGTTAAAATCGGGCGGTCAAAAAAATTGTTAAGTTGTGACGTCAGCACGCATGAGTATCCCGGATTCGCCACTGACCTGCAGTCACCTTATACCGTATTGATGACGCAGACGCACGGTTCAAGTTTGATTCATGAAACGATTTATGACCGCCGTTTGCTTTTTACCGACAGTCTGACGCAGATGGGCGCCAATATCATAATGGCTGACCCACATCGGGTGGTGGTAAACGGTCCAAGCAAGCTTCATGGCCGGAAACTGGTTTCTCCGGATTTGCGGGCGGGCGTGGCGCTGATAATCGCCGCTTTATTGGCTCAGGGCAAAACAGAAATAGACAATATTTACCAGATTGACAGGGGATATGAGAGATTGGATGAAAGATTAAGAGGGCTGGGAGCGGATATAAAAAGGCTGGCCTAAAAATTTGAACCGAAGGCGAAAAATTTTTAGCTGCCAACTTTTTACCCCGCCCTTTCTTCCCCGTCTTAAGCACTAACATTATTTTCAAAAAAAGATTAAGATTTCTAGAAGATAAGATTAATATTTAATTTAAGAAAGAGCGGGGTGCTGAGTTTTTCAGCTAATCGCTTCGCTCTTAGGGAAAACTCGCATGTTTACACGTAAAATCGGCATAGACCTCGGAACGACTAACACCATCGTTTTTGCGCCCGGACGCGGTTTTATTATCAACGAACCTACCATTGTCGCTTTAAGCATGCCGGATAATTCCGTTCTGGCCGTCGGCAAGGAAGCCAAAGAGATGGTTGGCCGGACGCCGGCTGACATCGTTCCTTATAAACCGCTAAAAGACGGTGTAATTGCCGACTATTATATTACCAAGGCAATGTTGAGATATTTTATCAGCAAGGCCTGCGGCGCTTTCAATGTTTTTAAGCCGGACGTGGTAATTTCCGTGCCGGCCGGCATTACCCAAACCGAACGTCGAGCAGTCATTAACGCGGCTAAGGAAGCCGGCGCCAAAGAAGCTCACGTTGTCAGGGAGCCGATTTTGGCGGCGCTGGGAGCAGACATCCCCATTAATTCATCGGTCGGAAATATGATTATAAACATAGGCGGCGGCACCACGGAAGCGGCGGTTGTGGCTCTGGGCGGCATTGTTTCTTGGGCTTCTTTAAGGGTGGCGGGCAATAAATTTGACCAGGCAATAATGGATTACGTTAAAAAGAAACATTCTCTTTCAATAGGCGAACAGACGGCTGAAGCTATAAAAATGGAAATCGGCTCCGCTTTGACCAGCAGGCAAAAATCGGATTTTTCAATCAGGGGAAGAGATTTGTCTTCGGGCCTGCCGAGGAACTTAAACATTAATTCTAATGAAGTAGCCGAAGCTTTAAATCCATATCTGGTGGACATTGCTTCGGCGGTCCAGAATGTTTTTAACGAGACGCCTCCGGAATTGGTGGCCGACGTAATGGAAAAAGGAATGATTCTTTCCGGCGGCGGCGCCCAACTGAATCATTTGGCAGATTTTTTCAAAGAAATCCTCGGAGTTAACGCTTACGTGGCTGAAGAGCCTCTTTTCTGCGTTGCCAAAGGAGCGGGTTTGATACTCAGCCACCTGGACATTTATAAGAGGACGCTGTTGGATAAGCGATAAAATAACAAACCACAAATTCCAAATTACAAACAATATCTAAATTACAATATAAAAATTCAAAACCCGCGTTTAGAGTTTGGGATTTCGTTCATTGTAATTTGTTTGTTGCTTGGTGCTTGAAATTTGGAATTTTTAAAGATTTTTTATGTCTACTTATAAGGAATTTCAAGAAGATTTTAAAGGGCTGGCAGAAAATGATAAATTGTCCCACGCTTATCTTTTTTTTGGAGAAGATAGCGAGAAGCGTCGGGAAAAATTTATTTTCGCTAAATCACTGGCTAATTTTTTGGAAAATGGAGTTTTTGAAGAACCGGTTAAATTATTACGGGAATCCTTGGTCATTTCACCGGACGAAAAAGGAACAACCGGCATTGACAGCGTCAGGGCAATGAGATATTTTCTTTGTCAAAAACCCGTAGATTCAATCAGAAGAACGCTTATTATTGAAGAGGCGAGAAGTTTGACCACTGAAGCGCAGAACGCGGCTTTAAAAATCGTGGAAGAGCCTCCGTCAGCGGCTCTAATCATTTTTATCGCCGACGTTGAAGACAGCCTGTCTCCGGTTTTAACCTCAAGATTGCAAAAGATTTACTTTTCCTCTTCTGCCGCGGAGGAAAAACCGCCGATTATGTCTGACAGCCGCGAATCCATTGAAGAGGTGATTGATAACGATAAAGTTGACGATTTTTTCAAGGCCTTAATCGTTGATTTTCGGAAAAATAAGATAAAAAACTCCCGCTTGCTGAAAGATACGCTGAACCGACTGGTTTTAATGAAGCAATTTAATCTTAACAAACGACTTCAATTGAGAGCTTTAATAGAGGGCTTTGCCCAAAAATCAGAGCCATCAGGCGAATGATTTTTGGAAACAAAACCTTTACCCCGCCCTTTCTTCATGTATTACGTCTATATTCTAAAACACCCAAGAAATTCCTTTATCTACATTGGTTATTCAGATGATGTTTTGAGAAGATTAAAAGAACACAAAAAAGACAAACCCAGCTGGAAATTAATTTATTATGAGGCATATTTTTCTAAAAAAGACGCAATAATTAGAGAAAAACAACTTAAACATTATGGTTCATCACCTGGACATTTGCGAAAAAGAATCAATAATAGTGTCAAAGAAATTTAGAAAGGGCGGGGTGCTCAATTCTATTACCAACCGCGCACATAAAAGAGTTATGTGCGCCGGTTGGATATAATTCGCATGGACAAAGAAAAAGGTTTTGGTTTTTTGGTAATCATATTAATTTGGGGTGGACTGTTATATTTTTTGGTAAGCGGTTCATTATTAAACGACATCGGCGCCGACAAATTTTTGGGCTCTATTTTTTCAAGTTTCGCCAGTGCCGGCCAGGCTGATTCTAGTGAGCAAAGTGGGATAAAAGGGGTAATCACGCTTTTTCAGGAAAACGGTGAAGAAAAATTTAAAGAGACGGAAGTGCATTTTGACGAACCGATTGACGTCTACGATATCAAAAGTTCACCCAATGACCCAAAAATTCTTTTTGCCGTTTCAAATTACGGCTTGTTTATCAGCCGCGACGCCGGTTTAAACTGGTACAGATTTTGTGATTTTGAACACAAGCTTGATTCCAGCGCCAGAATTTATAAAATATTATTCACCGAAGACAAATCTTACATCTCCGTTTTCAAAAACAAACAAGGCGTAGTTTATGAAAGCGACGACAACTTTTTTTCTTTAAAAAAACTTTTTGAGGTTCAGGATGAGGCGGTTTACGACTTTGGCGTTGGCGGCGGGAATCTTTATTTTGGCTTGTCCAACGGCCAATTACTGCTTTATTCCCTGAAAAACGAGCAGGTCCGCGTTTTGACGAATCTTAATTCGCCAATTACCCAGCTGGAAGTTAGACAGGGTGGAAACTTGATTTATTCAACCCTCAAATCAGGCGGGTTTTGGGTGAGCGTAGATGGCGGCCAGTCGTTTTGCCGGCAAAAGTTTTTGGATGATTATCGCGGCGCCAATAAAATCAATAAATTTCTGGTTTCTTCCCTGAGCGATTATTTGATTTATGCGGCGACGGATTACGGTTTTATCAGGTCTTTGGACGGAGGCGCTAGCTGGCGAGTTTTCAAGTCCTTGCCAAATGAAAATAATGAGATTTCCGCTTTGGGCTTGAAAGAGAATTTAGGCGAAATTTTCGTTGCTTCAGAAGGAAAAATTTATGAAAGTCGGGATAATGGGCTAAACTGGCGGATTTTTGACCCGGGATTTGACGATAGAGAAATTTCAGTCATTAATGGAGGAAGCAAGGGAATTATTTTAGGAACAAAACGTTAACATAATGCTAAAAATGCGAATGTATGTGAATGCCGCGAATGAATAATTCGCCCGCCCGCCCAGACTTCGCCTAAACGATATCGGGCAGGTAGATTCGCATGAAACTCGCGATTTGGCATTGTCTGCGTCAGCTATGGAAATTACGCAAGATTTAGAATTTAAAACCGACGAGGCAATAAAATTTTTTAAAGACCAACTGGCCGGAATTCGCGGCGGCCGGCCAAGCGCAAAATTAGTGGAAGACATTCCGGTTGATTATTTCGGACAAAAATTGACCGTTAAGCAATTGGGTTCAATCAGCGTTGTTCCGCCGCGGGAAATTCAAATTTCGGTTTGGGATAAAAATTCCGCCGCCTTGGTTTTAAAAGCGGTTGAGGGGGCGAATTTGAACGTCAGCGCCAATATTGAAGGCAGTTTGATAAGGATTAATTTACCGCCGCTTTCCGGTGAACGCCGACAGGAATTGATTAAAATCGTCAAAAAAGAAGCAGAAGAGACGAAGATAAAGATTCGGGGCATCCGTGACGAAATCAATAAAGAAATAAGTCGCCAGCTTGAAGAAAAAGAGATTTCCGAAGACCGGAAATTTAAGTTAAAAGAGGAAGTCCAGAAGAAGATTGACAAAGCCAATGAAGAAGTTGAAAAAATTTTGGAGAGTAAAATAAAAGAAATTGAAGAATAATAATCTCTAATAAATCTCGAATCGCATCTCGAATTATCTCTAATGACTTATATGTCTAATCTCGTGGAAAAGGAATTAAGTTATAGAATTGTGGGAGCGCTATTTGATGTATATAATAATTTAGGTGGTGGTTATCAAGAGAAATACTACCAACGAGCTGTTTCTAAGGAATTTAAAAATAGAAATATAAAATTTGAAGAACAGATAATAATTCCACTTTCATTCAAGGGTAATTCAATAGGAAAATATTTTCTTGATTTTTTAATTGAAGATAAAATTGTGTTGGAAATTAAGGCGGCTAACAAATTTTATATTCGCGATATAAAACAGGTATTGGCTTATTTAAAAGCCACAAATAAGTCTTTGGGTATTTTGGCAAATTTTAATAGAAACAATCTCCAATTCAAAAGAATCTTGAAAGGCGATTAATTCGAGATCATTAGAGATAATATTAGAGATTGATTAGTGAATATGTTAATAGGTATTATTTTAGTCATAATTTTTCTTTCCGTTTTTATTTTAGTCCACGAACTTGGGCATTTTTTGGTAGCCAAAAAGTTTGGGCTCTTGGTGGAAGAATTCGGGTTTGGTTTGCCGCCGCGGATTTGGGGCAGGAAAATAGGCGAAACGCTTTACAGCATAAACGCTCTGCCGTTTGGCGGCTTCGTTAAGATTTACGGTGAAGACAGACAAGCTGAAGATGGCAGAGTTGCGGCAGGCCGCAGTTTTAGTTCGCTCAAAATCTGGCGGAGAATGTTAATTATTGCCGCCGGCGTTTCTATGAATTTTTTGTTGGGTTGGCTGTTAGTTTCAATAATTTTTAACGTTGGCATTCCACAGGCGATTTTCATCACAGACGTGGCTCAAAACAGCCCGGCGGCTGAAGCAGGCTTGCAGTCCAACGACAAAATCATCGGCTTTTCAAGCGTAGATGAATTCATAAGATACGTTGATGGATATCGCGGGGAAAGCCTTGTTTTAAAAATTGAACGCGAAGGAAAAGAGATGGAAATTCAGGCAGTGCCGAGATTGAATCCGCCAGCCGGCGAAGGCGCTTTGGGCGTTGCCCTGACCGAAATTGGCTTGCCTAAGCAAAAACTTTTCGCCGGTATTTGGGAAGGATTAAAAATGTCTTTGACAATCGTGGAAATGGTCTTTATAACGATTTTCAATTTGATTAAATCGGTCTTTGTCGGCGGAGCTTCCTTGGAAGCCGTTACCGGGCCGATAGGCATTATTAAAATTACGGCCCAGGCGGGCAGCTTGGGGTTCATTTATCTGCTTCAATTATTGGCTTTGATTTCATTAAACTTGGTGGTGATTAATATTTTACCGTTTCCTGCTTTGGACGGCGGCCGATTGCTATTTTTGTTGATTGAAAAAATCAAAGGCTCGCCCTTGCCGGCGAAATTTGAAAGATACGCCAACGCCGTCGGATTTACTTTTCTATTGCTTTTGATGGCGGTAATTACTATAAAAGACATAATCAAATTTTAGATTATGATTTAATATAAATGTTGAAAAATAACTCCTCTTTCACCCTCATAGAACTCCTTATCGTCATAGGCATCCTGGCAATTTTAGCCGTAACTCTCATCTTGGTCATCAACCCGGTTGAATTCC
>CAZAUC010000019.1:0-10342 GCA_964488305.1 uncultured Candidatus Saccharibacteria bacterium | reverse complement strand
TTTTATTCCAATTTTAAAAAACCGAATAAGCCAGGAAGCCTCCGAGAACCAGTATGCCGAGAATTATCATTAAAGCGATTTTAAGTTTTCTCTGGCCCGGTTCCATTTCCGAAAATCTCTTCTTTTTCCATTTACTTTTATTTTTTAAACCGATTATCAGAAAAATGGCGCCCATCACGGAAAGCGGCCACATCTCAAAAACAAAACCCATAGGCAGCCAGACTACTCCCATCATGAAAAACGCATAATAATCCGGCTCGTGCTTTATTTTGCCTTGCCACATCCTAATCGCGAGTATCACGGCGAACAAAGCCAGAATTACCAAGACGATGAATGAGGTGAGAAACCAAAGACTGAAACCCTGCCCACTTAATAAAAACCAGACAATTGCCCCTAAAACCAACAATAAAACGCCGATAATTATGCTGGCCGCCAAAATTTTGTTTTTATTTTCCATATTAATTTTCTTCCATTATCCCACTTCCCTCCTCCGTCCGCAAGGCGGACTTCGGATGGATAAATCCTCCTTTGCTGTCTATAAGTACGCTTTTGGTAAAAAAAGGCATGACCAATATCAGCCATGCCGAACCAAGTTAAAACTCTACCCTATACCATTTCGTTCACTGAGGGGTAATTCTTGTTTTTTAATAATCTCCCTAACCCTTTCTCCCAAGTCAGTACCTTCTGTTTTACGAAACTCGTGGATTACCAAGCGTCCGTTTCTGTCCATCGAGATAGTTACTAATTCATTTCCAACGGCGATGGTGATATTAGAAAAAGCATAAGGATTGTTATTGTGTTTTGGCCCCCAACAACGACCTTTCAAATCAGCAGATTTCCACAGAGATTCTAATGCTTTCCTTGCTTTTATTAGCGGTCCAAAATCCATAGACTTCTCCTTCTATTATTTCTATATTTTTTGACGAACCAAAAACAAAATAGCATATTTACATTATTTCGTCAATTTATTTCCCGGCCCGGTTGAGAAATAACCAAAAATCACTTTTTTGCCAGCCAGCCGACGATTTTACCGCTCAGGATTGAAAAAACAATTATATATAAAGATGAAATCACGGTAAAGTTAAAACCAAAATAATAAATCATTGCCGGCAAAAAAGGAATTTTCACGTTTCTATTGTACAGAAAAACCGCCACCAAAGAATTTTTCATACCGTGTCTTTTTAATTCTCCCAAAAGCGGAAAGAGAATGTAGGGCGGACCGGAAACAAGCGCCCCGGAAATGACGGCGTAGAGCCATCCTTTAATTCCCGACTCTGCGCCCAGATATCTGGCCACTCTTTCTTTGGTGAAATACAAATTAACCAGAACCATCACTATGAAAACAACCGCCAAAATCGGAATTATTTTGACGAACATCAGCAAAAAATTAGAAAGTGCTTCTCTGGCCGCGGAAAAATCCAGTAAAACGACCATTAAGTATACGGCCAAAACAACCATTAAAAATTTCATTCCGCCGCTTATTTTATTTTTATTCGCTTTGTTCATTGAAAAAGATTCAAAGTCAAAATGACCAGAATGGAAATGGTAATTGCAAAAACGAAATTAAGGCCATTCCTGACAAAGGCAAATTTCCGGCCCAAGAATTTTGCTTCCAGGGGCAGCATAGCCACGCCGACCGTGGTCCAGCTCATAATAAAAGCTGTAACGGCTATCAAGCTGATGCCTTCTTTCAGCAGTTCTCCGCCGACAATGTAACTGGTTATCGGTGCGCCAAATGAAAAACTCCCGGCCAATGCTCCGATTAATGAGTCTAACGCCAGATTGCCGGTAAATATTTTTGGATAATAATCTTTGGCAAAAAGATTTATCAAATTAACCAAAAGCAGAACGCCAGCCATAATGGGCAGAGAAGTTTTCATTGCCCGGCTAGCCGCGAAAACGGCTTTTTTGAAATCAGTCTCTTTTTTTACGAATTGCATAATTTTCTTATGTTTTAACTATACAAAAAATCCCCGTATTAATACAGGGATTTTTTGCCGTGACTTTTCACGGGTTTAAATCATCTTAATTTCAATATCCACTCCCGAAGGCAGATTGAGATTGCTCAGTGATTCAACGATTTTCGGGTTGGGACTCATAATGTCAATCAACCGTTTGTGAATCCGCAATTCAAACTGTTCCCGCGAATCCTTATGGACGAAAGTTGAACGGTTAACGGTGTAGCGTTTGAAGTCCGTAGGCAAAGGAATCGGCCCGATGATGTCGGCGCCGTTCCTCGTAACAATGTCAATAATCTGCTTACAAGAATTATCTATCAGTTTGTGGTCGTAAGATTTAATTCTTAATCGCAGTTTTGTCTGAATTGCTTCTTCTTTTTTCTTGGGCATGCCAATATTGTTTAAATTTTAGAGTGAAACTCAATGTTGAGCGAATGAAATTTATCTACAGCATTGAGCACCGAGCACATAGTATTGTCTAACAGAGATTCTCTTAAATTGTTTGTTTTATTTGTAAGTTGCCACTAAGATTGTAAAACAATACTATGTGCTCGGTAAAGGTTTGACAGCCCCGCTCAGCGGGGTCAAGCCCTTTATTTACTAATCTTGGTTACCACACCTGCGCCGACGGTCTTGCCGCCTTCGCGGATGGCAAAACGCTGTTTCTCTTCCAGGGCGACCGGCGCAATTAATTTAACGTTCAAGTTAACGGTGTCGCCGGGCATTACCATTTCAATGCCCTCCGGCAAAACGACTTCGCCGGTAACGTCGGTGGTACGGATGTAAAATTGCGGTTTATAACCCTTAAAGAACGGGGTGTGTCTGCCGCCTTCCTCTTTGGTTAAAATGTAAACTTCGGCTTCAAATTCAGTGTGCGGCGTGACGCTGCCCGGCTTGGCTACTACCTGGCCGCGCTCCACGTCTTCTTTCTTCAAACCGCGCAGAAGGATTCCGATGTTGTCGCCGGCCCGACCTTCATCAAGCAGTTTGTTAAACATCTCAATGCCGGTAATAACGGTCTTTTGGGTCGGCCTTAAACCGATTATTTCAATTTCTTCGTTAACCTTAACTATTCCTCTCTCTGCCCGGCCAGTAACCACGGTTCCCCTGCCTTCAATTGAGAAAATGTCCTCAATCGGCATCAGAAAAGGCTTGTCAATGTCTCTTGATGGCTCAGGAATGTATTCGTCAAGGGCTTTAATTAATTCCAAAATCGGCTTGGCGACTTCATCATCGGCTGATTTCGCATCTAATGCCTTGAGAGCCGAACCCTTAATTATAGGGACTTCATCCCCGGGGAAATTGTATTTCTTCAATAATTCCCTGATTTCGCTTTCCACCAAATTGATTAATTCCGGGTCGTCAACCTGGTCGGTTTTGTTGAGAAAAACGACGATTGCCGGCACGCCAACCTGATACGCCAAAAGGATGTGTTCCCTTGTCTGGGGCATCGGGCCGTCGGCGGCTGACACCACGAGAATCGCGCCGTCCTGCTGCGCCGCGCCGGTAATCATATTTTTGATGTAGTCGGCGTGACCGGGACAATCAATGTGCGCGTAATGTCTTTTTTCCGACTGGTATTCGGAATGGTGCAAAGCAATGGTAATGCCGCGCTGTTTTTCTTCAGGCGCATTATCAATCTGCTCAACGTTTTCCTCTTTTTCAATCAGACCTTTTAATTTAAGAACGTGCATAATCGCCGCCGTTAAGGTGGTCTTGCCATGGTCAACGTGGCCGATGGTGCCGACGTTAACGTGCGGTTTAGTTCTTTCAAATTTTGCTTTTTCGGCCATCTCGCTTCCCTACTAATTTATCAATTTCTACTAATTTTACGAATTCGTATATTAGTAGTAATTAGTATATTGGTAGGATTGTCTTAATTTTTTGCGACTTTTTAAGTTTATATTGCCAATAATTAATTTGTCAAGTCCTCACAATCATTCAACAAACTCTATTACCGCCATCTTCGCTCCGTCCTTTTTTCGACGGCCGGCGCTCTTAATAATTCTGGTATACCCCCCCCGGCGATTTTTATAACGGGGAGCGATTTGGTGATAAATTTTTTGGGCGGCTTTTTTGTTAAGGCGGCTTATCAGCAATCTCAAGCTCGCCAGATTTTGTTTTTTGCCCAAACTTACCAATTTTTCAACCCTCGGCCGGATTTCTTTCGCCTTAGCCTCGGTCGTTTCAATTCTTTCTTTCAAAATCAAATTATTTATCAAGCTTTTAAAAAGGGCTTTTCTCTGCCCCTTTTTACGGTGAAGTTTTCTGCCCTTTTTAAGATGACGCATGCTACGCTTATATAATACAAACAATACGAATCGTATGCGAATACTTCGAATATATTTGCGGTATTCGCACCGATTCGTTGATTGGTATTATTTTACTTCTTTTTCTTTTTGGTTTTTGTCTTTTCCTTTTTTTCCGTTTTTTTCTCCGTCTTTTGTCCGGCCGCCGGTTTTTCCAACTCCCTGACTTCAATCGCCCCGATTTTTTCAAAATGGTCTTTCAAAATATTGCAGGATTTATGAAGGGCGTCTGAGGGAGAAATACTGCCGTCGGTTTCAATTATAATTTTAATCCGTTTATAATCGGTCCGGTCTCCCACGCGCATATTTTCAATGTTGAAATTGACTTTAACGACTGGAGTGAAAAAAGCGTCCAGGGCAATTGTTTTAACGGGCAATTTCTCGCTTTGTCTGACTTCCACCGGCACATAACCCAATCCCTTTTCCACCTTTATTTCCATGTCCAATTCGGTGTTTTTATTCGTAATGGTGGCGATGTGAGCGTCAGGATTAACGATTTCCACCTGGGCGTTGCTTTTAATGTCGGCGGCCGTCACTTTCTTCTCTCCTTTTACCTTTAGGGTCAAAAATTGCGGCTCAGTGGCGTAGAAGCGAAAACGGACTTTCTTCAGGTTAAGCGATATTTCAACCACGTCTTCCAGCACTCCTTCCAAGGCAGAAAATTCATGTTCCACCCCTTTAATCTTTATCTGCGTAATGGCCGCTCCGGGCAAAGAAGAAAGAAGTGCCCGGCGCAGGGCATTGCCGATGGTCAAACCATAGCTGGTATAAAGCCCCTCAATTTCAAACACGCCTTCTTTGTCGGTTTCAGAAATTTTTTTAATTTTTACGGTATCACTTAATCTGGCGTATTCCATGTTTGCTATCGCTCAATCCTACTAATTTACGAATCATTACTGATATTACTAATTTTTAGTTATTAGTATTGCTTAATAATAATTAGTATATTGATAGGATTTTTTTATTTTGAGTAATAATCAACGACTAAATTTATATCAAACGGCATTTCAGCGTCCCGGGGCAATGATTTTACCTTGCCCTCAATCTTTTCCTTGTCCAAAAAAAGCCATTCCGGCGTTTCGTATTTTTTAAGTTTAACCGATAAGTCGTTAAAAATCAAGCTGTTTCGGGAACGGGGGTGAATTGAAATTACGTCTCCCGGTTTTACGGAATACGAGGAAACGGTAACTTTTCTGCCGTTAACCAAAAAATGCCCGTGGCTAATCAGCTGTCTGGCGACGGTTCTTGAAGAAGCCATACCCAGGCGAAAAACCACATTGGAAAGCTGACGTTCAAGATAACTGACAATGACTTCATTGGTGGCGTCCGGTTTTTTAAAGGCCTTTTTGACTATTTTTTCCAATTGCGCCTCTCTCAGCCCGTAACTTACTTTTATTCTCTGTTTTTCCAACAGCTGTCCGCCGTATTCCGAAGGAGCCCGGCGGCGTTTCTTGCCGTGCATACCCGGCCGGGTGGGCCGCCTGACCATCGCGCATTTCGGCGAATTACAACGTTCCCCTTTCAAAAAGAGTTTCATTCCCAAGGCTCGTTCCTTTTTTTCTGCCGATTTTTTTTGCATAATCTAATTACATAATTTTTCTCCATTTTTCTCGTAAGGCATTTATGCCGAGTTCTTCTCTATTTTTATCTCTTTTTAAGATAAAGGCAACCTTGCCGCGAGATGGATGGAGAAACATAGATAAAAAATGTTTACTTTTTCATTTCTTTATACACCGTTCCCAATACGCCGTTGATGAATTTACCTGAATTTGGACCGCCGTAGTTCTTCGCCAACTCAATCGCTTCGTTAATGGCTACTTTAGCCGGCACCTCTTCCGGATCAGCAAATAATAACTCATATAAACCGATTCGTAAAACGTTTCTGTCAACTATTGAAATCTGGCTGAGCGGCCATTCCGGCGCCGCCCTTTCTATAATTTTATTTAAATTATCAAAATTTTTAATTACCCCGTCAGCTATTCGCCAGACGAATTCCGGTTCGTCAATCCCCGGGCCGAATTCTTGCAGATTGCGTTCAATTATTTTCGTCAGCCCGGTCTTGACGGACTTGACATTGTCAGCCGCCTGGCCGGATTTACAACCGTAAAAATCCCATTCATACAGCGACTGAAGAACGATTGAGCGAGCTAAATGACGCGTGGCCATAAATTGTGACTGTGCAATTTTTCTCTATTTTTCTCGCGAGGCATTTATGCCGAGTTTTTCTCTGTCTTTATCCTATTGAGATAAGCGGCTTCACCGCGAGAAAGGTGGATAAAAATTGTGACTACTGTGATTACTTGGTTTTTATTTTTTAACTTTCAATTTTGGTTTTTTAACGACTTTTCCTTTGTAAAAACCGCAGTTGGGACAAATTCTGTGAGGCAAACTCGGAGAATTACAATTTTTGCAGACAAAAAGACGGGCAGGCTTTAAGGCAAGATGCGACCTGCGTCTCCTGACTTTTGATTTTGTATGATGTTTTACCGGTACTCCACCCATATTAAAAATTTAAAAATTAAATATAAAAATGTAAAATGACAATGTAAAACGTTAAAATGATTTAATTCCAAAATCGTTTTGCCGACCTGCCCGTAGAAGCATTAACGCAGACGGGAGACAAATACCTAAATTTTGCATTTTGATTTTTGCATTTTGATTTAATTAAATGTTTATTTCTTTAGGTCTGCAAATATCGGCGAAAAATCGCGAATGTTCGGGAATGTTTTCTATGGCTATACCCGTCCCTCTGACTACGCAAGTAAGGGGGTCGTCAATCAAAACCGCCTTAACCGCCACTTCTCTTTCAATCAACTGGTCAAGTCCTCTCAATAAACTGCCTCCGCCGCAAACGTAAATGCCGCTTTTTAAAATATCGCCGACTAATTCCGGCGGAGCAATTTCAATGGTTTCCTTAATCGCCTCAAGGATGGAGCGCAGAGAACGGGCAATGGCCGCTCTAACCTGACTGCTTTTGACGGTAATTTCCCGCGGCAAGCCGCTGGCAATGTCCCGGCCGCGAATCGGTAAGTCCAGTCTTTCATCAAGAGGAATGGCTGAGCCAATCGCCATTTTAAGCTCTTCGGCGGTGGGCTCGCCAATTACCAGCTTAAATTCGTCGCGGATGAATTTAATAATGTCTTCGTTCAGCTTGTCGCCGGCTATTTTCAAACTTTTAGCCGTGACTATGCCGCCCATTGAAATAACGGCCACCTCCGTGGTGCCGCCGCCGATGTCAACGATTATGCTGGCGGTCGGCTCGTTAATCGGCAGTCGCGCGCCTAAAGCCGCGGCCATTGGTTCTTCAATTAAATAGGCCTTGGCCGCTCCGGCTGAAATCGCCGCGTCTTCCACTGATTTCCTTTCTACCTCGGTCAAATTAGTGGGAACGCCGATGACAACCCGGCAATAATTGAAAATTCTGCCCTGATTCACTTTTTTAAAAAAATGCCGAAGGATTTCCTGGGTAATTTCAAAATCGGAAATGACGCCGTTAATCAAAGGGCGAGCGATTGAGATATGGGCCGGCGTCCGACCGACCATTTTTTTTGCTTCTTCGCCGATGGCTAAAATCTGCTTCGTCTTGTTATTGACGGCCGTTAATGAGGGCTCGTTAATGACGATTCCCCTGCCTTTAACGTAAACCAGGGAATTGGCCGTTCCCAAGTCCAAACCAATGTCTTTTTTGAAATAATTTAAAAACATAGTATTTACAATCTTTTTCCTTTTTTCTCGCGAGGCATTTATGCCGAGCTTTTATCTGTCTTTATCCTATTGAGATAAGCGTCTTCACCGCGAGAAAGATAAAGAAATACTGATAAAAAAATGTTTTATGAAATGATATTTATCAATTCTTTTTCGCTGACTAATTTTGTTTTATTTTCGTTTCTTTTTTTAATTTCAATTTTGTCGCCGGTTTTTTCGCTGACGACCAAACGGTAAGGTATGCCGATTAAATCCGCTTCGGCGAATTTTTCACCGGCAGTGGCGTCTTCGCGGTCATCGTATAATACCTCAACGCCCGCTTTTTGTCCAGCTGTACTGGATCCCGCGCAGCGGGATAAAGAGTTATAAATCTTATCCGCGAACTCCTTGATTTTAGCTAATTTTCCTAAATTTATGAGGTGCGCTTTGAACGGCGCCACGTTTTCCGGCCAAATAATACCATCCTTATCGTGATAAACTTCCACGACCGCGGCCATTAAACGAGCCGGGCCAATGCCATAACAACCCATCATTACGTCTTTTTCTTCGCCTTTTTCGTTTTTATATTTTAAATCAAACGGCGCGGAAAATTTCGTTTTCAGTTTGAAAATATTACCCACTTCAACGGCTTTTTCTTTTTTTAATTTTTTATTGGAACATTGCGGGCAAGAATTCTGCTCTTTAATTATTTCTTCGTTCACCGCCACGCGGCATTTCTCGCAGACGTAAATCGTGTCTTCGCCGGCCGGCGTGAGCGTCTGGAATTCGTGAGAATATTTGGAAAAACTGCCGCCCGAAGCAAAAGTTAAATAAGTTAAATTACCAAGCCCGACTTCGTCAAAAATTCTCCGATAAGCTTCAATGGCTTTTTCATAATATTTATCAAGATCTTTTTCATCCCGGTGAAACGAATACAAATCTTTCATCAAAAATTCCCGCGTCCTCAAAAGTCCTGATTTAACGCGGATTTCATCGCGAAACTTGTTCTGTATCTGAAAAACGTAAAAGGGCAGGTCCTTATAGGAAAAAATGAATTTTTTCGCCAAAGGAGAAATTATTTCTTCGTGAGTGGGCCCTAAAGCGTATTCTGTCTGAAGATTGCGGCTTTTTAATTGAAATAATGAGTCCAGAGTTTCCCAGCGGCCGGTTTTCTCCCAATTGCTTTTAGGCTGGAGAGTCGGCATCAGAATTTCCTGACCGTCGATTTTTATCATTTCTTCACGGATAATGTTTTCAATTTTTTTCAAAACCAAAAAACCGAGCGGCAAAAAAGTATAGACGCCGGCCATCAGTTTATCAACGAAACCGGCGCGGGTAAGAAGTTGGGCATTAACCGCTTCTTCGTCTTTGGGCGACTCCCGTCTGGTTTTGGTAAAAAGTTTACTCTGATACATAGAAGAGTTGTGATTAAAGCATTAATAATTATTGTAATTAAAATTTTGTTATTAGTCAAAAAGTGTAAGTTTTGAGAAATTAATATTGCCTCAGCGATGCTTGACGTTCTTTCCTCTTACAAAGTCTGGCTTCGTAAGATTGTTTCACGACGGGGTTGGGTGGGCTTTTTTGTATTCCCAAAAGAGTCGCTCGCTTTCTTCTATTGCTTTTTGCCTTTTGTCTGTTTCCTGATGGGGCGAGAAGATAAAAATATAATATAAAATCAGGAGGATTAAAATTATCAGGCCCAAGCCAATGGTTATTCCTATCAAAATGTTTTTTAATTGAATTTTATTTTTGAGCATTATAAATAGCTTGAATTTCAGCGGCAGAAAGGGCGTGGTTATAGATGCGGACATCGTCGATGAGACCAGAGAAGAAACCCTCAGAGGGCACTGACTTTCTGCCGATGTGCAAGTCACGTCGATTATTTAATATACTGGCATTCCACGTCTCTGAACTAACGGCGGCTATTTGTCCATCAACGTAAAGCATAGCATAATCTCCTACTTTAAGTGTTGCGCCAACATGGTGCCATGTATCATCAGTCAAGTTCTGGCTCCCAACCATATCTATTTTCTCACAACCCTCATCCCAAAAATAGGCCCTTGCTTTGCCCGAATAAATAGATAACCACCAACGGTCCGCATTATAATATTTATGTAATATGTAGCCTGCGGCAGACGATGTCTTAATCCAAGCAGAAATACTAAAATCATGCGTGCCGGGATCCAATATCTCACTGTGTGGCACAACTACATAATCATCACTCCCATCAAAAATCAAAGCATCACCTACTTTACCGCTTGTCCAAGAAGGTCCGTTTGTTAAGGTACCAGTATTGTTGTTGCCGCTGGAATCTGTGGCTGTAGTTCCTGTTTCCTCATCAAACTTCCAATAACCAACCAAACCTTCTGTATTGGCAATGGGTGAAAG
>CAZAUC010000018.1:5042-11098 GCA_964488305.1 uncultured Candidatus Saccharibacteria bacterium | reverse complement strand
TAGGTTTTAAAGGTCCAATATTGTCCTCAAATTATATATCAGAATAATTTATTTGTCAAATACGCATTTATCCAGTGTCAAAAAGCTTAATTTTTGCTATAATGAGTTATAATAAATATAATAAAATAAAAGGTCGGTATTTCTATAATACGTTTAAAGCATAAAAATAATTTTATGAAAATAGTTCTTATTGTGGGCGCGGCGATTTTCGTCTTAGGGCTAATCGTGTTCTTTTTATCCGAGGCAGTTAATCAAGAAACTGGGTTGCCGCTCTATCCATGGCTTTTCGGCGAACAACGCGTGGTCCCGGGTTACTTGTCCAATCAAAATTACATGGTTATCGGCACCGCCCAAACCATATGGGCGCTGATAGTTTGCGCAGGACTGCTTACGGCACTCGTTGGATTAATAGGTATCATAGTAAAAGCAATAAAAAAACCAAAACAGGTACAGGTGTAACTCTTTTTCTCGCCAAAGAAAAAATCGCCGGGTGAAGCGATTTTTTCTTTGGCTTTCCTTTGAACTAATACCTGACCTCAACCATTAAAATATTATAATTTTTGTTTTCCGACGTATAATCAGCGCTGATGATTTTTCCGTCCGGCGTGACCAGTGAAGGCCAGGTACGACGACCATTGGAGGTAATCGGCACCTCCAACCACACTGACTCAATTTTTCTCAAATTATCAGCCAACCTAAGATATTGGTTTAGAAGAATTCCAGTTGGCAGCCAAAGATTGCTTGATGGGTTTAAAATCACCCTGCCGCCTAATTTAACCCGGGCCTGAATTTCGTTCAAATAATGGATTTCCGAGCACTCAGCCGGCGCCAAGATCAAATCGTCCAGCTGAACTGTCTTTGTCTCGCCGCGGGAAAAATTCTTACTGACGTCATAAATGGGATAGTTCAAATATTGTTTTTTTAAATCCGGGGCTAAATTCAAAATTAAATCAAAATAGAAGGGCCGCCAGTCGCCGAAAGGCCAGTACTCGCCGGTAATAACCAGGTTTTTTTTGTTAAAAATGTCAACTAATTCTCCTCGGTTGTTAAAAAACAAAAGCGTGTTGTATCTTTTGGCGCTTTGTATTGACACTGTGTTGGCAACCAAACTCTTATTCAATCTTTTTGCCAATTCGGCGTATTTGGTTATTAGAATCCCGTTGTTGGAAATCTTAAATTTATCAAACGCTTCCTGATTAATTGTTTTGTCCAAATCCAAGTCAATCATTGCCTCGGGCAAAACAACGACGTCAGAATCTCTGTTTTTAAGGTCGTTAAAGAGCGGCGTTAAGGCCTCGTCAATTTTTTGGCTTAATTGCGAGGGCTCAAATTCCTTATTTTTGAAAACTTTATCCAAATAACCATTGTCTGAAACTAAAGCTAATTTCTTAATATTTTTTAATAATTGATAATCGTTTGCGTTTTTCCAAAGCGATAATTGAGAAATTATAAAACCACTCGCCAAAACAATTGCCAAGAGGACGATTGAAAATTTAACCGGCTTTTTTTCTTTCATTCGTCGGTAAACCGCAAAAACTAAAAAGTTGATGAGAATAATAAAGGTGGTTAAAGTCGGCAGTCCGCCGAAAGAGGCCAGGCCCAAAAAGGGCGACGGACCCAGGGCGCTGCCGGTTGTCATTGAAAAGTTGGGCAAGGCAGTGTAACGCGCCTCTAAAAGTTCCCAGAAAGGCCAAAGGATTATTAAAGATAAAAAAGCTAAATTTTTATTGGCCAGCCGTTTAATAAAATAAAAACTCAACGGCAAGCCGCTGAATATCAAAATAGAAGCCAAAAACAAAAACGGGTCAAAAACAAAATAGGTTATTCCCAACGAAGCCAGCAAGCGATAAGACAATAAGCCAACCAAAAGATGAAACAAGTTGCGTTCTTTTTCCAAAAAGATGAAAAGCGGCACGCTAAAAATAAATATCAGCCAGTACCAGCTTAATGGTGGAGAAGCAAGTATTTCCAAAATGGCGGCAATGGAGATTAAAAATGCCGCTCGGAAAAAACTTAATTTTTTAGAATTATCCGTCTCGTCTTTTTGGCGCTGAAAAAGTTTTTTGATAAAAGCGAAATAATTGGTCATTAAAATATATTTTACCAGATTCAACCCGTTAAATAAAAAAGGCCTGACTGCGAAAGCAAATTTTGCTTCCGTAGTCAGGCTTACAAATCACACCTCTATTCTTGGCCGAGAGAAGAAAAACATCTTATCATTATCACCGTCACCAAAGATGGCAATCTTCCCGTCGCCAAGAGAAAGGATATTGATACTAATTAATTCCGACTCCGGAGGAAGCCAAATCTTTATAACCGTATATTCCAGTAATTCTCCTTTGCCGTTAGTAACAAAGTCCTCTCCGGCTATCGCCCAAAAGAACCGCGTCTCATTTTGAACAACTATTGTATCCAGATATAAAAAGTTGAACCCAGTCGTCCCTATACCTTGAGCCTCAAAAGTTATTGTTATTTCTGGGATATCTTTCTCGCTCTGGTATAACACCCATTCCCCCAAGAAGCCGCTCAGAAGATAGTCATAATTGTCTGCCTGATTATTGTCTGCCTGATCGACCCTTGCGTAATAGACAACAAATATCATTATCAACACTACGATGACCAGAATCACTAATCTTTTCATTTTTGCACCTCCTGAATTTTGAACGGTTTTACCCGTTATTTTTTAAAGCCACTTTTAAAGCTAAACCAATTTTAGCTTTTAATTCCATTATACTCTTATTTTTGGCAGTATGAAAAAGGCCTGACTTTAAAAGTCGGGCCTTTGCAATACTAATACATTTTCTTAATATCCTTAATCCGCAAACCGGACAAGTTGAAGATTTTTTCCATGGCCGTCGGTTATTTCAATTTTCCCATCTTTTTCGGAAATAATTCTGAGTTTGCCGCTGCCGCCTTCTTCCCCAATATCCGGAAACCACACTTTGATAATATATTCCCAGAAGGAATCAACAGACGAGCCTGCGACCGTCTTCGCTTCTATTACATAAAAGAAGACGAAGCGTAAACTGGGAGAGGTAGAAAGAATATCTAAATTTCCTATCCCTTGCGGCTTAAATGTGTAAATCACTGAGCTGTCTGGGGATTCGTATTTCCACTTCCCCCAAATATATTCATCAGCACTTACGTGGTTGCAGAGACCAATAATAAACATCGCCACAATAATAACTAAAACTCCTAACTTTTTCATTTCTGGCACCTCCTAAATATTGTTTTTTAAGTTGCTTTTTAGCTAAACCAGTTTTAGCTTTTAATTCCATTATGCTCTTATTTTTAAAAAAAGTCAAAATAAATAAAAAGACCTGACTGTGAAAGCAGCTTCTACTTTTACAGTCAGGTCATAGGTCATATACGTGTTAATTTTCTGAGCGAGCTATAATCTGGCTATCCATTTTCTCCAGGCCGAAGAAGTTACGTGCGGCCGGAGTATAAACCTCTACCAGGTGTTGCTGAAAGTCGTAAATGGGCGATTTTACGTCCCACTTGCCACCGCTAATCAAGGCGGGGAATTTAATTATCCCAACCTCAAAGCCAACCAGCAGTTTTAGTATAGCCCCTCCTATCCGGCTCCTAAATTCTCGATTAGGAGTCGTAAAGAGGACTATTAAATCGCCTCTTTGTTTACCTGGCACATACCTGTTTTCTAGGGCAAGCCAGTCCCCGATATTTCCTTTTTCCTTATGCTTATCAAGAACCGATGCTAACTTTGGTTGAACGTGAACTCCGGCTAAAGCAATTTTGGTAAGGCGGAGCCTACCGGCCGAAAGACTTTCGTCAAGTTTTTCAGCAGCGCCGTTTAAAGCTACCACGGCGGCACTATGAAAGAAAACCATGTCAACCCGGCCTTTGTCCTGATAAATCTTTTCCAAATCTTCAACTACCCCTCTACCATTATGGCGAGAGGAATTTAAATAATCACTCGCCGCCTTGAGCAGATGGCCAGAATAGGGATTGATTGCAACTATCGGCACATCCCCATACACATATTTTCCCTCAACGTCTGGGTTGTTGGCGATTCCCACGCCAAAGACGCAAACCGGCGCAGTGTCCGGTGTAACGCCTTCAACTTCAGCAGGAATGTTAACCAAGGGGGTTGTGGTGGCACAAGCCGCTAATCCTAAAAATCCTATCAACGCTAAAATTGTTATCTTTTTCATCTCCCTCTCCAATCTTTGAACGGGGATTTGCCCGTTGTTTTTAAAGTTGCTTTTAAGGCTAAGCCAATCTCAACCTTAGTTTTTTATATTATACACCCATTCACTCAAAAAGTCAAGTGTTATTTGGGTATGGTTTATTCTTCTATTTTACCATCTGCAGATAATTTTTCAATAATTCCCTGGATTTCTTCGGGCGAGTAAAAAGTGATGACGATTTTCCCGCCCTTATCACTGCTAGCGGGCAAATCAATTTTGACTTTGGCGCCCAAAAGCTCAGCCAGTTGTTCCTGGAGATTTATAATTTCCGGGTTGGTATTTTTTTCTGATAATTGGCTAATTGGAGAATTAGATAATTGGGGTTTCTTAATTTTCTGCCGCAGTTCGCGAACGCTTAAATTATTATTAAGTAATTGCCTGAAAAGATTCTGCTGCTGGCTTAAATCTTCCACTATTAATAGTAAGCGCGCCTGGCTCTCGTTAATTTGGTTTTTTGCCAAAGCATCTTGAATCTCCGACGGCAGGTTTAAAAGCCGTAGAGTATTGGCAATTGTTTCGCGGCTTTTTCCCAAACGCGCGGCAATTTCTCTTTGGGTCAAATTAAACTCGTCCTGGAGCTTGGCGTAAGCGCGGGCCGTCTCAATGGGATTCAAATCGCTGCGCTGGAGATTTTCCGTAATGGCTATTTCCAGCTGGTTTGATTTACGGTCGGATTTCTTAATAATGGCCGGCACGTGTTTCCAGCCCAATATTTTGGCGGCCATCAGCCGTCGTTCGCCGGCAATCAACTGGTATTCCACCTCAGTGCCGGTTTCCACGTCTCTTTCTATTTTCAAAACAATTAACGGCTGGAGAATGCCAAATTCCTGAATGGAAGCGGCTAGTTCCTTTAAAGACTCTTCGTTAAAATCTAAGCGCGGCTGATGAGGGTTAGATTTAATTTTTTCCACCTCAATGTAAAAGATGGCATCTTGATGTTTTTTATGAGGCGGCCGAAAATCTTTTTCAATAGTTGGTTCTTGATTTTCTGATTCGCAAGAAACAACCACTGGTTTATTTATAACCGGTTTTGGAGAAGAAAAGTCTTCCTCTGGCTGAGATTGTTGTTCATCTTGTCTCTGTCTTTTTTTGGGAATTAACGATTCAAGACCTCTACCTAACATACAATAATTAAATATTAGAAATTTCTCGTCCTAAAACTTCTCGCGCCAATCTTTCATACGCCTTGGCGCCGGAAGAATTGGGATTGTAAAGAATTATCGGCTTGGAAAAACTGGGTGCTTCGGCCAAAGCAACGCAGCGGGGAATTTCCGTTTCGTAAACGTGATGAGGAAAATTAAGCCGGACGTTTTTGGCCACTTCCCGGGATAAATGTTCTCTCTTATCATACATTGTCAAAAGACCACCGGCAACTTTTATGCGCTGGCCCAGGTTTTCGTTAATGAGCTTGATTGTTTCCAGAAGCTGTCCCAATCCCTCCAGAGAATAATATTCGCACTGAATCGGGATTAAAACCTCGTCGGAAGCTACCAAACCGTTGACTGTTAGTAAATTCAGGCTCGGCGCCAAATCAATAAAAACGTAATCGTATTGGTGGCGCAAGCGATTAATAAAACGACGCAGATAAAATTCTCTTTCGTCTGAATTCACCAGCTCAACCAGGGCGCCGGCTAAATGCTGATTGGCGGGAATCAAGTGATGATTGAAAATGACGGTATTTTTAATTAAATCTTCAATCGTGGCGTAGCCGGCAATGCCGTGATAAATGCTGTTGTCTTCAAGTTGCGGCGGGAACCCCAAACCAGAACTGGCATTCGCCTGCGGGTCAAAGTCAATTAATAAAATTTTTTTGCCAAGCGCCGCCAAATAAGAACTTAAATTGAC
>CAZAUC010000018.1:0-4942 GCA_964488305.1 uncultured Candidatus Saccharibacteria bacterium | reverse complement strand
TTTACTATAGGATAAAACCGTGATATTATCAATGAAATTTTGCCGAGGTGATGAAATTGGTAACCATGCAACACTCAAAATGTTGTGGTCGCAAGGCCTTGAGGGTTCGAGTCCCTCCCTCGGCACACCAAATTTGATGCCGAAACAAAAATTACCTCATAAAAACTTTATTTGGAAGCCCGAGCTTGCTTACGCCATAGGTTTGTTGGTTACTGATGGTAATTTATCAAAAGATGGACGTCATATTAATTTTCGCTCATCAGAAATAGATTTGCTGAATACTTTTAAAAAATGTCTTAATCTTAAAAATAAAATCGGGCATACCGATAACCAGCGAGGGTATCGGGTTCAATTTGGTAATGTACAATTTTATAATTGGCTGTTAAAAATCGGGTTAACTCCGGCAAAAACCCATACCATCGGCGAGATAAAAATTCCAGATTTATATTTTAGAGATTTTCTTCGCGGACATCTTGATGGCGATGGAAGTATTACTGCTTATACAGACCGTTATAATATCTATAGAGGTCGTACCTATGTTAATAAAAGGCTTTTTGTAAGATTTACTTCGGCAAGCGAAATCCACACAAATTGGCTCTATAAGAAAATTAATACGATTTTGGGGATTAAGGGGGCGGTTATTTATAAACCTCCCGCCACGCCAAATCGCGTTCCGATGCGGGATATAAAATTTGCGAAAAAAGAATCTATTAAACTATTGCAACAAATCTATTACAAAAACGATTTGCCTTGCTTAAAGAGAAAAAGGGTTATTGCGGAAAAAGCTATGGGGAAAATCATAAAAGAAAAAAGACGAAAATATACGAGGATTAAATAATTTCTTAATGAATGAACAAGCTCGTGTTATTTACGAAGATAAAAATTTTTTGGCGGTTAATAAGCCGGCCGGCGTATTAGTTCATGAAACACGTAGCATGAAACACGAAGCAAAAAATAATAAAAAAAATGCTGCACGCTACACGCTTCATGCTTCAGGAACTTTAATTGATTGGTTATTAAAAAATTATCCGGAAATTAAAAACGTCGGCGATGAGCCGAAAATTAGACCCGGCATTGTCCACCGTCTGGATAAAAATACTTCCGGAATTATTTTAATCGCCAGAAATCAGAAATATTTTGAATATTTAAAAAATCTATTCCAGAGCCATCAAATCAAAAAAACTTATTTAGCTTTGGTCTGGGGAAAACTTGAACCAAAAAGCGGCGTAATTAAAAAAACAATTCGTTTGAAATCGGGCAGTATCAAAAGAACCATTTGGCATGGCAAGATGGAAAAAGAGGCGATTACCGAATACCGCGTTTCAAAATACTTAAAATATCCCAGTATAACAAACGTTCACGATCGTGAACGTTTGTTATACTTTTCGTATCCGCGCCAATCCGCAATTTTCAGTTTGCTAAAAGTGAGCCCGAAAACCGGGCGAACGCATCAGATTCGCGTTCACCTGGCCTCAATCGGGCACCCGATTGTCGGTGACTCGCTTTACGGCAAAAAAACCAATCCCTTTAATTTAGACAGGCAATTTCTCCATGCCGAATCCCTGGAGTTTAATTTGGAAAACGGCCCGCCCGCCAGCGAGTTCGCTCGCGGGCGAAGTCGGGTAGGCCGCCGCATTAAAATTGAAGCCGGCCTGCCAAAGGAGCTTAAACAAGTTCTTGACGATTTAGAATCTAAGAAGTAATATTTAGGGACTAATATGAAAAAAGAAATATTAGAACAAATCAAGCCCGGCGCCATGGTCTCAGTTCAGGACAAGATAGGTACGTTTAAAGGCGTCGTCCTTTGCAGAAAACACGGCAAAGAAATCGGCGCTACTTTTACCGTTAGAACCATCATGGCCGGCGTGGGCGTGGAAAGAATTTATCCCATTCACTCACCAAACATTAAAGTGAAAATTTTAAGTTCGCCCAAGAAAGCCCGTCGGGCGAAACTTTACTTTCTAAGGAAAATCTCCAAGAAAAAATCGCGTCAAAAAATCGGCGTGGCAGCTTAAAGCCCAGGTGGCGGAACTGGAATACGCGTACGCTTGAGGGGCGTATGCCGCAAGGCTTGAGGGTTCGAATCCCTCCCTGGGCACCAAAACTAACTTTGTCGGAATTAACTGCTCCAGTCAAATATTTTAGTCATATATGATGCGATCGCATCATATATGACTAAAGTGGTTTATCGTTTATCGTTTATCGTTTATCTAAGATATTCGTAAATGTTCAAAACGGCTTTGATGGCGTCGCCGATGGCGATGTTGTTTTGACGATACAGACAATCGGTGATATCGCCGGCGGCCCAAATGCCTTCGCAGGAAGTTTTTTGCGTTTTACAATCAACGACAACTTGTCCGGCTTTATCCATTTCCACCAATCCTTTCAGGACTTCGCTGTTGGGCTGGTAGCCGACGGCGATAAACACTCCGTTAAGCGCCAACTCCTTCATTTCTTTGTTCCGGCGGTCC
Organism: uncultured Candidatus Saccharibacteria bacterium; assembly: GCA_964488305.1. Classification (GTDB taxonomy): domain Bacteria; phylum Patescibacteriota; class Minisyncoccia; order UBA6257; family UBA9933; genus CAZAUC01. The sequence goes on along the minus strand of CAZAUC010000018.1, from coordinate 2,471 downwards.
TGGTATCTAATGCCTTTGACGAATTCTTCTCCAAAAATTTCTTTGACCTCGACAAACGTAATGGTTTCAACTTTGCCGGTTTTTTTAACTTCTTCTTGGGTAGCCGGGTCTGCTATCAATTTGTCGGTATATTCCAATAAGTAAATTTTGGAAGCATAGGGCAAAAGGTCAATGGCGAATTCAAATCCGGAATTGCCGCCGCCAATAATCGCCGCGGTTTTATCCTTCATTAAAGGAGCGTCGCAGGTGGCGCAATAAAAAACGCCCCGGCCTTCAAATTTATCTTCGCCGACCACGTTCAATTTGCGATAGCGGCTGCCCAACGCCAATAAAACGGTCTTGGTTTCAAAAATATCTCCTTTGCCCGTTTTTACGGTAAATTTACCATCCTTCTTTTCTATTTTAGAAAGCGCGGCTTTTTCTTTTATTTCAATGCCGGTCTGTTCATGGAGATGCGCCACCAGCGCTTTGTTTAATTCAAGACCGGAAATTGATTTGAAACCGACAAAATTATGGATGTCCTTGGCAATGATGGACTGCCCGCCGAATTTATCGGTTATTAAAAGAGTTTTAAGTTTTTTCCGGCTGGCATAAATACCGGCACTGATGCCGGCCGGTCCGCCGCCGATAATAATCAAATCGTTCATATTTAAACTTTATTTAACGGGAGGAATTGGGTGGGCTGGCGCGTTTTTTCCCAAAAAAGTTTTAATGTTTTCAATGTCAGTGTCCAAAATCCGCTGGAGCGCTTCCTGGGTATTGAAAGCGGTATGGGGCGTGATGATTACGTTGGGCATATCAATCAAAACGTGATTCGCCAAAATCGTTTTCAAGTCGTGTTCTTCGGGGTGGCCGTATAAGAGCAGAGCTTTTTCGTCAGCCAACGCCCCCTCTTCTTCCAAAACGTCCAGCCCGACGCCTCCCAAAATTCCTTCGTTCAATCCCTTGACGAGCGCTTCGGTTTCCACCACGGCGCCGCGTGAAGTATTAACCAGTAAAGCGCCTTTTTTTATTTTTGAAACGTTTTTTAAGTTTATTAAATGATGGGTTGAGGGCAGATAAGGCACGTGAAGGGAAATAACGTCAGACTGCGACAGGAGCTCATCCAAAGAAGCGTATTTAAAGCCCAATTTTTCGCAAAGCTCTTCTTTGGGAAAAGCGTCGTAGGCAATGACGTTCATGCCAAACCCCTTGGCGATTTTTATCGTATAACAGCCGATTCGGCCCGTGCCGATGACGCCGATGGTCTTGCCTCTCAAATCAAAACCCCTGAGCCCCTCAAAATTAAAAAGCCCTTTTTCCTTAATTCTGTCATAAGCCTCAAAGATTTTCCGCGAGAGACCCAAAATCAAAGCAAAAGCGAATTCCGCCACGGTATTATCGCCGTAACCCGGCACAAAGCCCACCGCGATATTCTTTTCTTTGGCGGCCGCAGAGTCAACGTGGTCGAAACCAGTGGAACGCGTGGTGATTAATTTAAGATTGGGAAAAGAATTGATAACTTCTTTATCAACGCTTGAGCCGACAAAAACCGAAATAACGTCAAAGTCTTTTTCCTGAGGCAAGGTATCTTTGTTTAATTTATCTTTGGTAAAAAAAAGCTGGTGGCCGGCACCAAAAGAATTTTTCAGATAATCAATTTCCCAATCCTCAATTTCAAAAAAAGCAATGCGCATAGTACGCTAATGCGATACTAATATACCTGCCCGACTTCGCATGGACGAAGTCCAGGCGGGCGGGCTAATTCATACTAATTATACGAATAAACGCTAATAAATTTTATTCATATTTATTAGTATAATTCGCATGCATTTGTATATTGGTATCGCGTTTATTTTTTCGTCTTTATAATTTCATCCACCAGAGAATATTCTTTGGCTTCCTGCGCGGTCAACCAGAAATCGCGGTCCGTGTCTTTTTCAATTTTCGTCAAGGGCTGGCTCGTGTGCTTGGCCAGAATTTGATTCAGCCGGTCTTTTATTTTAATAATATGCTTGGCGGTAATTTCAATTTCAATGGCTGGCGCCATGCCTTCGCCGCCGCCCATTACCTGATGAAGTAAGACCTCAGAATTAGGCAGGATAAATCTTTTGCCTTTTTTACCGGCTGCCAAAAGCACCGCGCCCATGGAAGCGGCAATGCCCACGCAAATCGTGGAAACGTCCGGCTTGATGTATTGCATCGTGTCGTAAATTGCCAAACCGCTGGTTACCACGCCGCCCGGTGTATTCAAATAAAGCTTAATGTCTTTCTTCGGGTCTTCGTGCTCCAAAAAGAGCATCTGGGCGATTACCGCATTGGCTACGGTATCGCTAATCGGTCCGCCAATAAAAATTATCCGTTCTTTTAATAACCGCGAATAAATATCATAAGCCCGTTCACCGGATTGCGATTTTTCAATTACAGTAGGAATCAAGTTCATAATTGAATATTAATTAAAAATTTTTAAATAGTCAACCCAAATAATTAAA
>CAZAUC010000017.1:10803-12102 GCA_964488305.1 uncultured Candidatus Saccharibacteria bacterium | reverse complement strand
AGAATCTTCAACTGTTTCATTCCATCCTCCTCATAAAAAATTTTTAAAGATTATTACTACTTTAATTTTAAAACGTTTTATTCTATCTGTCAATCCTCCACTTCTTCCTCCTCTTTTGGTTTTTCTAAAACCATTGGCTCAATACCAGCCGCTTTCCCGGATATTTTTAGAACATCCTTATCAATTTTACCAAGCTCCTTGTAAGCGTGATTGTACATATTAATGGAAGTGCCCAAATGAGTGCCCAATTTTTTCATAAAAGTTTCGTAGCTTGAAAGGTGCCGGCCAAGTTCCGCCACCCGCTTTCTAATTTCTTTGGCCGACTCCTCAATTTGCAGGGCTTTTAATCCCTGAAGCACGGTCTGGAGATAGGCTAAAAATGTCGTCGGTGAAACAATGAGCACCTTTTTCTCGCCAGCCGCGTATTCAATCAGGTCGCGGGTGTTGGATTTGACCGCGCCGATTTTATTGATTAATAAGTCATAATAAACCGCCTCCGAAGGAATGAACATAAAAGAAAATTCCATCGTATCTTCCACGGGCTTGATGTATTTGGCGGTTTCGTCAATCCGGCTCTTTAAATCATCGCGAAAGGCGGATTCTAAATGCTGACGCTCGGCTTCATCCTTGGTTTCCAAAAGCCGGTTGTAATTTTCCAATGAAAATTTTGAATCAACCGGAATTATTTTGTCTTTGACGAAAATTACCGCATCCACAATCGTGCCGTCTTTAAACTCATACTGCATCTGAAACTGGCCCGGCGCAAACACGTTTTCCAGCACGGTTTTCAATAATGTCTCGCCGAGCACGCCGCGCTGTTTCGGGTTTTTTAAAATATCCTGCAAATTTTCCAATTGCTTGGCAACGTCCACTACTTGTTTTTGGCCCTCCCCGACTTTGGTTAATTCAGTTGTAATTTCTTTGATAATTCTGGCGCTTTCGCCGAACTGGCGCTGAAGCACCTTGGTTGATTCGCCAAGTTTAGTGTCTAATGTCCGCGTAATTTCATTAATTTGTCTTTGAAGCATCAAAAGAGGCTGTTCGTCGGTTTTCGGAACGTTCAACTTATTTTTCAAAAACCAAAAAATCGCGGCTAAGCCGATTAATAGAATGATTAAAATAATAGTTAAAAAAATTATTTCCATATTATTTCGGCAATTCACAGCCGCTCTTTTCGGCGAGTTCTTCCAGGGTCAAATAACCTTCAATTTTCCTGCTTTCAAGAGTTTGTCCCGAGGAGCTAGCAGAAGAAATATGTTCCGAATCAGCCGAAGGAACTTGTCCTGAGCTAGCCGAAGG
>CAZAUC010000017.1:9237-10703 GCA_964488305.1 uncultured Candidatus Saccharibacteria bacterium | reverse complement strand
TCCATGTTGGCGTAGCGTTAATCCCCTCACTTACGCATTCATTTGGTCTTTTTGAACAGTCAACGTAGGCAACAAAACTAAAAGATTCGCCGAAAAGCGCTTTTTGTCTTTGGCACCAAGAACACCAAGGCGTGCCGTACATTACAATATTCTTTTCGGCTAAACACTTGGCAAAAAAAGCTAATTCGGGATTATCTCCGTAAGCAACATCTTTATCGGCCTGCAGTCCCTGCCAAAGCAACAAAATGATTAAGGCGGCCAAAACAACGATTAAAATAATTAAAAATTTTTTGCTCATGAATCAACGGGTTGAATTTTATAACCGGTTTTTTCCTCAATAATCTTCGCCAATGCTTCGCGGGTAAACCGTCCCTCATATTCAATGATAACTTTCCCGTCTTCTAAATCAAGTTCTGCTTCTTTAACGCCGTCAATTTTCTTAATAATCTCTTTAAAAACTCCCAAACAAGCCAAACAATCGGTTTTAACTAAATATTTATATTTATCCATATTTGTTGAATATTTTAGAGGAAAAATATTAACGTCCCCAATCCAATCATTACAATCGGTATTCCCAATTTGATTATTTTTCTTTCTTCCTGCTGCCATCTCTGAATTTTCTCAATAAACAGTTTGTTGCCGGCAACCAATAAGATAATTATTAAAGGCAAAACAAAAATAAAGTTGTAATAAAAAAGATAAAGCAAGCCCTTTAAGCAAGTGGAACAATCATGTAATAGACCCAAAACCATCAAATAAGGTCCGCCGGTGCAGGGAAATTCAAATAATCCGACAACGACGCCAATCAAAAAAACTGCCGGCAAGGAACTTTTATTTACTAATTTGCCGATCAAATGGCTGCCGCTTTTCGGCAAACGCATCAACCAGCCGAAAGACAATTGAGGAAAAAGATTTTTAAAAAGATTGATAATGCCGAGCCCAATGAGAAGAAAGGCGCCGATTTTAGCCATAAATTTGGGAGCGCCGAAAAAATTAAAAGCGCTGAAAATGCCCAGGCCGATTAAAAAATAAGAGAGGAAAAGTCCGATAATATAGACGAGGCCGAATTTAAAAATGCTTGAACGAAAACTGCCGACCGTCAAAAAGAAACCAATTGTCAAAAGCAGAACGGAAATAGCGCAAGGATTGATGCTGTCTATTAAAGCGCCAAGGGTTATTATTGGAAGAAGCCACTGGGTGTTGTTGGCTAAATTTAACGGGCTTGTTTCCGCGGCCTGAGCCTCTATGACGGAGCAAGTCGTAATGATAAAAAAAACAGACGCCGCGGTTAAGATTAATAATCTTTTATTCATAATGAAAGGGCTTTGGCAATGCTAAATACTCTTAATGCGATTTTTAATTATAATACCAACCGCCCGCTTTCACAAATCATCTTCATAACCTATCATAACCCTTCTCCGCATTCCCTTCTCCGCATTCCCTTCTCCACATCCCCTTCTCCGCAT
>CAZAUC010000017.1:0-9137 GCA_964488305.1 uncultured Candidatus Saccharibacteria bacterium | reverse complement strand
CCCTTCTCCGCATTCCCTTCTCCGCATTCCCTTCTCCACATCCCCTTCTCCGCATTCCCTTCTCCACGTCCCCTTCCCCGCAGTCTAAACCTTTAGTCATATATGATGCGATCGCATCATATATGACTAAAAGTTGTGGGGAAATCTGTTTTTGTGGGGAAATCTGTTTTTGTGGGGAAATTTATTTTGGCAAAGGAGATTCTATGCTTTTGACTTCCTGAATTTTAGGTATAATTCCGGTCCTGGGCAACATTTGTTTTGAAATCAAAAAAGGCAGTAAGCTGCTCAAGATAAGAAATATTATCACGCCGATAAAAAGATTGCTGAAGCCGAAATTATAGGCAATTATTCCTCCCAGGGCGCCGGCAATACTGCTGCCTATGCCCGTTAAAGCGCCCCTCACGCCCCAAGGAAAAGCCTCTTTCCCTCTTTCAATGTGTCGGCTGAAAATTGCAGTGTAAGCCGGTATATTCATTGCCATTCCCAAACCGTAAATCCCCTGACATAAATAAATATGCCAAGGAAGATTGGAATAAATATAACCAATTACCGATAAAACAGCCAAAAAATTACCAAGAATTACAAACCAGAGGTCATCTTTCTCGCCCAGCCTCTTATCCAAATGACGACCGATGGGAATCATAGTCAATGAATTGATTATCCAATAAATAGCCGCGGCAAAACCAGCCACCTCAACCGTGCCGCCTTCAATATTATCCGTCAGAAAAATGGCAAAGACCGGCGTTACGAAACCGAGACCGGTCAGCAAGGCCACGTCTGAAAGAATTAAAATTTTTATGACTTTATTTAATCCAGGCATATTTTTAAGGCTGTAAAATGTCTTCTGTTTGGCCGTCAATTGAGATTATTACCTCTTCAATCCCCGGAAACTGCTTCAGGGTTTCAATAATCTGCGAGCGAATGGCGAATACGCGGCACGAACCACCGACTTCATATTCCAATTGTTCATTAAAATCAACCTCGGCAACGCCGTTTTTTATAAGCAAATTTTGGATTTTGACGTCAGGGTTGATGGCCGTAAAAAAACCGTCTGATTTCTCCTGGCCAATCGGGCCTTTAAGCAATTCTTCCAGGGCGGCTCGAGCAACGGCCTCGATCTGGGGAACCTCTCTTTCAACCGGGAAAACCTTATCACATTCGGCCTGCGGATTGAGTTTGTTATTACCGAAAAAAATTTTAATCTTCAATGCCGTAACCTTAAGATGAACGGGTACTTCTATTCTTCCTTCGTTTTCCGACAGACCAGACGGGTTATTTCTTTCTAAAATTAAAGTTCCGGTAGCGGTAGTCGCTTTATCAAATTTAAGCTCGGCCCTAAAAGGCACGAAGCCGCTCGTCATCCAATCAGATTGTGCTTGAGCCGAGGCCCGGGCTATTTCCCCTCCTCCAGCATCCAAAAGCCGCACCGGAAAAATTCCTTCAAAAAACCAATGACCTTTTGCTCTCCCTTCAACTGTCCCAGGGCTCGTCATTAACTGATTTGTCAATGGAGAATCAATGATAATGTCCGACGACTGGACTTTATCGCCCAAACAAACAGTGGTTGGCTGCGGCGCATAGGGATTACCGTGTTTTATCCACTCGCCGTTCTGACACATCCAACAATCTTCGCCGCTGAAAAAGTTGCGGCAGTCGCTAATATCCCTGGTATTCAAGAAATTCATTCCTAAAACAATCAAAACCGCTGCTGCGGCCAGAAAAACACCGGTTGAAATTATTTTCTTTATATCCATCATTTTTCTTCCGGCCGCCCCGGAGAAATCATTTGATTAGCCAAAAAAGCTATAAAGTTTTTCTTTGGGTCTAAATCCTCCGCCTCCGCCAACCAATCCTCGCCAGCCACATGACCCTTGATATCTTCTACGGTTAAGGTTTTGTCCTCGCCTTTTTCGGAAATTTCAGGATGCTCTCTAACCAAAGCGCGCAAATCAACTTTTGGTCTATATCTTTCAATATCTCCCACGGTCAACGTTCCATTTTTAAGCTTCTTATAAAGCTCCAAGTAATCATCGGGTATGGAGGTCAAATCAATGCCTTCAAGTTCTTTTATTCCTGCAATTTCCCGTCTTAATAATCTATATTCCTCTTCTTTATTAATTTGTTTGCCTGTTTCGGGCTTCTCTGTCTTCATTTATCTTTGTTAATTTCTAGCTCGCTCTCTAAACTTCTATGATTTTTTAAAAATCATAGAAATCAAGAAAAAGAAAGCAGCTACAATAATGATTAAAGGACCGGCCGGCAATCCGCTTATCTTAAAAGACAAAATTCCCAAAAATGAACTTATTGCTCCGAGTAATAATCCAAAAAGGGAAAATTGAAACAAATTTTTGCTTAAATTTCTGCTGGCGGCGGCGGGTATGGCCACCAAAGCGGCGGTTAAAAGCCCGCCAACCATTTTTACTCCCAAGGCAACGATTATGGCAATGGCGCCTAAATACAAAAGGTTATATTTTTTAACTTCCATTCCCTCGGATTTCGCTAAATCTTCAGAAACGTTAATCAGAATTATTTTAGAATAGATTTTTTTTATAATTAAAAAGAGCAGAAGGCATAAAAAAATTACCGAAAGGGTATCCCAGAAACCGACTTTGCTAATGTCGCCGACTAAAGCGGTTTCCGCCTGCTCAATCGGCAGAAATAAAAAGGCAATGGCTACGCCAGAAGCAAAGACCACGGCAGTTAAAGCCTCCATCGCTAATTTCGTTCTTATCTCAAGCAACCAAATTAAAATTATGCCCAAAATGACGAAAGGAAAAGCTCCCAAGGAGATATCAAAACCGTAAAGCAGGGCCAAAGCAATTCCCGGCAAAGTCAAATGCCCCAAAGGACCCGCCACCAAAGCCATTTTCTTTGAAAGCATTAAAGTTCCTAAATATCCGGCCGCTCCGCCGATGAAAATTCCAGCTATTAAACTCAATAAAAATTGTTCCACCCCGTTAGAAATTAACATAGCAATTTATAATTATAATATTAATTTATATTCCCCCGCCAAAACTGCAATTTCTAACGGGGTTCCATAATTTTAGTATTTATGATGTTCGTAGAACTTCACTTCTTCGCCATAAAGCTTCTGCAGGGTTTTTGCGGTTAAAATTTCCCTGGGAAGGCCCTGACAAATAGGAGATTTATTTAAACAAATTACATAATTTGAAAATTTATAAACAACGCTCAAATCATGAGTGACCAGTAAAATTGTAAAATTTCTCTTCTGTTTCAGCTTGGTTAATAAACCGTAAACTGTTTCTTCGCCGCCGATATCAATTCCCGTGGTTGGCTCGTCAAAAAGCAAAACCTCGGGGTTACCAATTAAAGCCCAGGCAACCAGCACCCTCTGAAATTGCCCGGAAGATAAATCCCCCATCTTTTTCCCCAAAAAACTTTCTTGAAATCCTACTGAATTTAAAATCTCTTTTATTTCCTTTCGTGAAGAATTTTTTAGTTTAAAAAATTCTTCAACGCTTATGGGAATATCCTTTATAAACGGCAACCTTTGAGGAACGTAGCCAATTTTAACTTCTTTTTGCCACTCAATTTCTCCTTCATGCGGTAAAAAACCCAATAAAGTTTTTAATAAAACCGTCTTGCCGGCTCCATTTGGCCCCAAAATAGTTAAAATTTCCCCTTCTTTGACCTCAAAAGACAGGTTTCTAATAATTTCTTCGCCATCCAATTTCACGTTTAAATTTTTGACTCTGAGAATGTTTGGCATAAACCTTATATGGACTTATTTTTAACGCCGATGCCGAACTCTATCGCTCTTTTAATTTGCGGTAATTCTTCGGCTTGTATTTTGCTTAGCGAATTTCCTTTAAAGCTTTGAATTATTTTTATGCCTTCAACGTCAATGGCGATTCTGTCGTCGGAAGCCAGAATCAAATTCGGCTCACGAACTTCACCCCTAACCGGCCCTTTAGTAATGAAACATTTTCTGGCATCCATAATAATCAAATCGGGATTGATAACCTTGTTCATTTCCGCGACTTTTTCCTGAATGTTTTTTAAGTGTAATCTTACGCGTTCCATCGGCTTCATAAAGCCAATGGAAAGTTTCAGGGCGCCGGTAAACTGCGCCTGAAGGTGGGTCTTCAAACAGGGAAGCAAAATCAATTTATCCGCCCGGTCCAGGATTTCCGGTATGGAAACGCTCTTTAAAAATTTTGCTTCCGGTATCTCTTTTTTAACCCAATTATTTTTTGTAAAATTGCTCCGATTGTCCTCGTCAAAATTATAAATGCGCGGCGGCTGGTCCATATTCAATAAATCAAAAACCCCGAGTTTTTCCATTATTTTTCTGGTATTCAAGGTTACGGTGGAGGATTCGCCAATCATTACCAGTTTAGCGCCGGCATCATAAACCAGCTCCACCACCGCCTTCAAAAATCCCAAATCGGTGGAGGCGGGAAACGGGTCAGCTGTGTTAAAATTCGGCTTTAAAAAAACCACGTCGCCGCTTTTGATAAATTTAGAAAAGCCGCCGATTTCATTAACGGTTTTTGAAACGGCTTCTTTTATAGTAAGCGGCGTCGAACTATCAACCTTTATTTTACCGACCTTAATCATAAATATTATAATATCACAAATTCGTTAAATTTTTTAGTTTCCGGCTCAAATTCCGATTCAATTTTCTCCACGTGAGCCGAAGCCGGTCCCTGACGACACCAATCAAGAAATTCTTTTAAATTTTCCTCTTTTCCTTCGGCTTCAATATAAACCGTACCGTCTGATTCATTGCTGGCAAAGCCAGTGATGTTTAATTCCACGGCTTTTTGCCTGGCAGAATGCCGAAAAAATACTCCCTGTACCTGACCGAAAATTTTAACATTGAGATGTTTTTGCATAGATTAATTATAACAAAAAAGTAGGCGGACTCATCACCCGCCTACTTTTTGTTTTTTGACCCTTCGGCTTTTGCTCGGGGTTATCCCAAGCTTTCTGCCGAAGGATAAGGAGTCGTCACCAATGGTTTTAATTTTATTCTCATAAGTCGGAACAGGACTAGTTCCGAAAACGTTTTAAAAACTTACGCCACCGAATGCCGTGTCCTCTCCTCATTTTTAGAATAAAAAATTGAAAAAGTTTGTCAATGGCCATTTTATACACATTACTTACTCATACCTCAGTGCCTCAATGGGACTCTTTTTTGAAGCTTGGCGCGCCGGATACAAGCCAAAGACAAGACCAACGAAAGCCGATACGCCCAAACCCAAAAGGGCGGCCTGAACCGGGAAAACAAATGCCCAACTGACGGCAAGAACCCGGCTTAAAATCAGAGAAGTAATGAAAGAAAATGAGGCACCGAGAATAATGCCGATAATCCCGCCAATAATTGTCAAATTTATTGATTCCAAAAGAAATTGCGCCAGAATATTTTTTTCCGTGGCGCCGACCGCTTTACGGAGGCCGATTTCCCGCGTCCTTTCCATAACGGAAACAAGCATAATATTCATAATGCCTACGCCGCCCACAAGTAAAGAAACTGCCGCCACGGCTATCAAAAACAAAGTAATAATATTGGTGATTGTGCTAACCGTTTCTATGGAATCTGCCTGGCTTGATACGTTAAAATCATCTTTTTCCGGGTCGGTAATATTATGCGAATTTCTCAAAGTAATCTCAATGTCTCTAACCGTTTTTTCAACATTCTCTTCCGAATCCGCTTCCACTATTATATGGTTAAAATATTTGATGCCTAAAATATATTGCTGGGCAGTGGTATAAGGAACGATTATTGTTTCATCAAAACCGATGAGCATGCCCTGCCCTTTTTTCTCTAAAATACCGATGACCCTGAAATTTTTTCCCTTTATTTTTATTTTTTGGCCGATAAGCTCCTCGTTGGGTGAAATTTCTTCTTTCACTTTTGAACCAATAACAACCACATCGGCATAACTTTTTATCTCTTCCTCGGTAAGAAATCTGCCTTTGCCTACATTAATATTGTACATTCGGGTAGCGGCGTCAGTCATACCGTAAAGGGTTGCTTGATAGGTTTCACTGCCGTAAGCCACGCTCTCGCTGCCGAAAACCAAAGGCATAATTCTCTCCGCGTGAGGAACGTTACCCTTCTTCATTAAAGCCTCAAAATCTCTTTGTTTCAACGAATCGGAAAACATTGACAAAAAATCAGTCGGTCCCTTGGGCTCTCTGCCCGGAGCAATTTCAATTACTTTTGAGCCAACCGTGCCCTGTATCTGGCTTAATATCAAATTCTGCATCCCTTCGCCAAGCGACATCACCAAAATTATGGCGGTAATGCCGATAACTATACCCAAAATCGTTAAAATTGAACGCGATTTGTGCGTTTTTAAACCAATAACGGCGCTTTTAAACACATAGATTAAACTCATAGCTATTTTATATAGTGGTCGGCTTTCCGGCGGTGGTCAACTATTTTATCTCTTTCAATTTCGCCGTCTTTAAGCCGAATGATGCGTTGGGCGTTTTCAGCCGTGTAAGTTTCATGCGTAATCAAAATAATCGTCCGCTCCTCTTCTTCATTTAATTTCTGCAGAATTTCCATTATTACCTGACCGGATTTTGAATCAAGGTTGCCAGTCGGCTCATCCGCAAAAATCACCTGCGGGTCATTGACCAAAGCGCGGGCAATGGCTGCTCGCTGCTGTTCGCCGCCTGATAACTGCGACGGCTGGTGATTAATCCGATGGGAAATACCTACGGCATCAATTGCTTTCTTCGCTAAATTTTCCCAACGGGACTCTTTAATGCCGGAATAAAGGAGCGGCAATTTAACGTTTTCCAGCACCGTGGCCCGCGGCAACAAATTAAACGTCTGGAAAACGAAACCCATCTTTCTGTTTCTGACGTGAGCAACTTCTTCTTTTGAATAATCGTCTATTGTTTTGCCGTCAAAAAGGTACTCTCCCTTGGTGTGCTTATCTAAGAAACCTAAAATGTGAAGCAGGGTTGATTTCCCCGAGCCGGATGGACCCATAATGGCCAAAAATTCGCCGCCATCAATGTTAAAAGAAACTCCGCGAAGCGCCGGAGTTTCAACACCCTCATTACAGTAAACTTTCCGTAAATTTTTTACTTCAATCAAAGGCATACTCAAAAATGTCTAATTCATAATTGACCTGATTACTCTAATAAATTTAATAATTTAAATTATCTGACGGCCTTATAGAGAAGTGATGATTTTATCTCCCTCGTTTATTCCTTCGGTAATTTCAACATTACCGTCAGAACCGCGCAAACCGATTTTTACTCTGGTTTCCACCGGGCCTGAATCGGTGAGAACATTTACCGTTCTTTCGCCTCCTTTGGTCGTTACCGCCCGTTGAGGAATGATTATTACGTTTTCCCGCTTGTCCGTTAAAATATCTATATTAGCCGTCATTCCCGATTTAACCCGTTCATCTTCTTCCATAAATTGAAAGGTTGTTTTATAGGTCGCTACGCCCTCAATAAGGGTTTCTGCCGGGTCAATTTTAACCACTTTTACGTCAAATTCAACGTCATTACCATAGGCGTCAAGCGTGATTATTGCCTTATCATTAATTTTTATTTTAGCGATGTCTGCTTCCGGCACATTAGCTTCAATTTCAAAATTTACTTTGCTTATGACTGAAATGACGTTGGTGTTAGCGGCAACTATTTCACCTACTTTAGCATTCTGCTTAGTAACGATTCCGTTAATTGGCGAGCGAATAATCGTTTTATCCAGTTGCGCCCGGTAATTTAAAACATTGGCCCGGGCTTTTTCCACTTGGGCCTCCTGTGCCTGAATCTGCTCACTGGTGGCGCCGGCTTTTTTCAAAACAAGCTCTTGACTGGCTAAACTAAAATTTGATTGGGCGGTGTTTAAATTTTCTTCGGCTGAAAGTACGTTGCTTATGGCGGTATTAACGTTCGTTCTGGCGCTTGCCGCATCCACCTTCCAGGCATCAAGGGTTGATTGAGAGGTGCCAGCCCCGGTAGGTGCTTTATTTATCGCCAAGGCAACCTTATCCAAAAAAGACTTTACTTGATTCAAATTATTTTTTGCGTTTTGGAGATAGGAAGACAAATCACTGGAAACTGTCAATTGAGCCAAAGATTTTCCCCAGGCATTAAGAAGATCTTCTATTACTATCCTCTGCCATTCAATATCCGACTCCAGCTGGGAATCGTTGATGGAAAAATTAATTTGCGGCAGCGGTATAACGGGATTTTCAAAAGTTTGGTCAATTTTATTTCTTAACGCGTCATCGGATTTCGTATAAGCATCTTGTATCTTGTCAATAAGATTTTTTTCCGCTTCCTCAATAGCGGTTTCGGCATTTTGAACTTTTATTTCCTGGACTTTAATTTCTTCTTCCCGCGTACCAGCCCTTAACTCATCCAGTTTTGCCTGTTGGACCCTAACGTCTGCTTCTGCTTGAACTAGTTGGGCAGATATGTCCGTATTATCAATGGTTGCCAATAATTCGCCGGCCGTTACTTTATCGCCGACATCAGCATAAATATTGACCACTTTCCCGCTGTTTTCAAAAGATAAATCAACTGCCTCAGCCGGTTTGACACTGCCGGTTACGCTGACCTCCTGAATAATTTCGCCTCTGGCGGCAATAACAAATTCATAATCAGGTTTTTTCTCACGACTGAAATAAAAATAGCCGGCGATAATTAAAATTACGGCAATAAGAATAAGCACTATCGGTTTTTTAAAATATTTTCTTATCTTTTTCATATTAATGACCGCCTCTGACTTTATGGCATTATTTATATAAACATTATATAACAACGGATAAGTATTGACAAATAGATTACAACCGCTATAATGACATTATCAGATTCGCGTTAAAATCGGCTTAGTATATAAAACAAAATTTTATAAATAACGCCATTTTGCCGGATCGAAAGGTCGCGTAATTTAATTCACGCAAAATGGCATATCAACAGAATGATGGCGGTTTTCAGCGGCAGATGTATCAAGGAGATTGGAAATGTTCAAAGTGCGGAGCGGAAATAAAAGAGCTTCCGTTTCAACCTGACCCAAACCGACTTGACCAACTTTTGTGCCGTGACTGTCATCGCGAAAAAAGAATGTCGTTCCGCAGAGAACGATAAACTTAAAATAAAAAGCCACCAGAAAACTGGTGGTTTTTTATTAGCTT
>CAZAUC010000016.1:10855-12826 GCA_964488305.1 uncultured Candidatus Saccharibacteria bacterium | reverse complement strand
GGGAACTGGCGCAATTCATTTTAAATTACTATAATGTAGCGCCGGACAAGATATAATTATGAAACATGCAGCATAAAAATATAAAATGAAACGTATTTTTTTAAAAATATTAAAATGGATTTTAAAGCAGTTGGCTCGCCTGATGATTTGGCGTTTTAAACCGCAGATAATTGCCATTACCGGCAGTGTGGGTAAAACCTCGGTCAAGGAGGCGGTTTACGCTGTTTTGTCGCACCCAAAGGGCTTAAGCAAGCGTGTCAGGAAATCAGAGGGGAATTTGAACAATGAATTGGGAATACCGCTGACCATTATCGGCGAGTGGAAAAAAGCAGAATTGAAACTGGTCGGCCGCGACGAACCGCCGGGCAAAAAGAAAATCAGAAAATCATTTTTTTGGCTGAAGGTTATTTTAATCGCTTTGGGCCGAATTTTCTTTTTATCCAAATCGGCCTATCCCAAACTGCTGATTCTGGAATATGCGGCTGACCGGCCAGGCGACATTAAGTATCTTTCTAAAATTGCCGCCCCTCATATCGGCATCGTTACGACGGTCGGCGAAATACCGGTCCACGTGGAATTTTTCAGCGGGCCGGAAGCGGTCATCAAAGAAAAATCCAAATTAATGGAATTTTTGCCGGCTAATGGCTTTGCCATTCTAAATTTTGACAGCGAAATCGTTATGCAAATGAAAGAAAGAACGCGGGCCAGAGTAGTCACTTTCGGCTTTTCAGACGGCGCTGACGTGAAAATTTCCAATTTTGAAAGTCGTTCACAAGCGCGAACGAATAGCGCGTGGGGCGAAATTCCAATGGGCATTTCTTTCAAGCTTGAATACGGCGGCAGTTTTGTGCCGGTAATTCTGAAAAATTCTTTCGGCAGAGCTCAGGCGTATGCGGCCGCCGTTGCCGCTTGCATCGGCTTGATTTATGATTTAAATTTAGTGGAAGTTGCCGAGGCCCTGAATGAGAATTATTCGCCGGCGAAGGGGAGAATGAATTTACTGGAAGGAATAAAAGATACGTACGTCATTGACGACACTTACAACGCTTCGCCGCTGTCGGTGCAGGAAGCGCTTGAAACACTTAGTGATTTGCCGGCTAAACGGAAAATCGTCGTTTTGGGAGATATGCTGGAATTGGGCAAATATTCAATTGAAGCGCACGAATCCATTGGCCGCTTGGTCGTGGGTAAGGCCGACATCCTGATTACGGTCGGACCGCGGGCAAAGTTCATCGCTGAATCAGCCAAGAAAACCGGAATGGATAAACATAAAGTTTTAAGTTTTGATACTGCCGCGGAAGCCGGAATGACGGTTCAGGATTTAATGAAAAAAGGGGATTTGGTTTTGGTAAAGGCGTCAAGAGCCGTCGGCTTGGATAAAATCGTGGAAGAAATAAGAAAAATGTAAAATTTAAAAATCAAAATGGAAAATTGCAATGTAAAATTAAAAAATTGGCGAATGTTAAAATTTGTTTTTAAGATTAAATCATTTTAAAATTTTAATCTGTCATTTTAATCTTTAATTTTTGAATTTTAAATTTTGATATCGCCCCTATCGTCTAGTGGCCCAGGACGTCAGCTTCTCAAGCTGAAAACCGGAGTTCAATTCTCCGTGGGGGCACAAAATGTTATTTTCCCATATCATTAAGGACAAATATCTGCGGATTGTTGGAGGAATGAGTTTGCTCATTCTGCTTTTGGCCATAATGATTTTTTACGCAACTCTCGGTTCAATAACCACGCCTTTAATTATCCATTTTGATTCTTACAGGGGCATTGATATAGTCGGCGGCAGAGCCGAAGTATATGGCATTTTAATCCTGGGATTGATACTTATCTTGATAAATTTATTTTTAGCCGAGTTCATTTATAAAAGAGAGCGTTTTCTTTCTTATATTTTTGCCTTTGCCAGCCTGTTAATATCAACCTTGATTTTAATGGCAATTTCAGTTATTATTTCCGTTAATTAAA
>CAZAUC010000016.1:8247-10755 GCA_964488305.1 uncultured Candidatus Saccharibacteria bacterium | reverse complement strand
TTCGCAATAATAGAGACCGGAGGCAAGCAGTATAAAGTGAGCCAGGGACAAAAAATTAAAGTGGAGAAATTAGACGCCGCAGAGGGCGGAAATTTTATTTTTGACAAAGTTCTTTTAGTGGCCGACGATAAAGAGATAAAAATCGGCACGCCTTATATTGAGGGTGCGAAAATTGAAGCCAAATTATTGAAACAGGGAAGAGACAAGAAAAAAATCGTTTTTAGATATCATTCAAAAACAAGGTACAGAAAGAAAAAGGGGCACAGACAGCATTTTACAGAAGTGGAAACTGTTTCTATAAAATAGTTTAATTCCTTCTTTCTAATGCCTGTCCGAGCGTTTCTTCATCAGCAAATTCTATTTCTCCGCCGGTTGGGATACCTCTTCCCAGCCGGCTGATTTTTTTCGCCAAACCAGAAAGCTCTTTGGCAATCATTGAGGCATTGAGGTCGCCGAAAGTTGTCGGGTTAATGGCGATAATTATTTCTTCCGCCTGCCCTGAGCCTGTCGAAGGGCTGCCAAATTTCTGTTTAATCCATGTTTTTAAATTGTTCAAGCGGAGTTTTTGAACGCTTTCCAATGTGCCGGTTTTGGAAAGTTCTCCCAAAATTAAATATCTTCCCTTAAATTTTTTGGTTCGCTCCAGAGAAATTAAATCAGTTTCTTTTTCCACGATGGCAATGACGTCTTGCCGGCGATTAGGGTCGCTGCAAATATCGCAAAGATTATTTTTGTTTTGGTGAACAAAAAAACACTGGGAACAGATTTTCAGAAATTTTAAATCAGAAACCGATTTAGCCGTTTCTTCTATTTTCGCCCGGCCGCTGTCTATCAACTTGAAGGCCAAACGGGTGGCTTGGCGCGTACCGATTGAAGGTAGAGTAGAGAAAATTTCAATAAATTTTTTTATGGACTCTGGCAACATGCCATAATTTTAATTCAATTTTTAAGATAAAACAATTATTATTATTGACTTGCTAAATAATTAAATTATGCTATAATTTACTTAGAATCTTACAAAAGAAAGGAGTAAATATGTCCAGACTTAAAATGTCGGTGCCGCACGAACTCTCACAAGACGAGGCATTGCGGCGGATCAAAAATCTCTTGGAAGAGGTTAAGACACAATTTTCAGATAAGATCAGCAATCTGTACGAACAATGGGATGGTTATGAGGGGAACTTCGGTTTTTCGGCGATGGGTTTCTCGGTTTCCGGAACTTTGACAGTGGAAGACGACGAAGTAGAGATTTCCGGTAACCTCCCTCTTGCCGCGATGTTTTTTAAGGGGAAAATAGAGTCAACTATTCGGGAAAGAGCGGAAGCTCTTCTGGTCCCCTGACCTTCTCTGTTTGGAACATTAAATTTAATAAAAGGACTAGCATTCTAATGTTAGTCCTTTTTAATTTCTTAAAAAATCATGGTAGAATCTAAAAACATGAATATTCGCAATTTTACCATCATCAGCCACGTTGACCACGGAAAAAGCACTCTGGCTGACCGTTTTTTGGAATTGACCGGCACGGTAAACAGCCGCCAGATGAAACCGCAATACCTTGACCGACTGGAGCTTGAAAGAGAACGGGGAATTACCATAAAAATGGCCCCTGTTCGCATGATTTATCATGCGAACCGCAGAAATACGCAGAATGAAACGCAGAATAACGCGGAAGAATTTTTATACAGTGAGCTTACCTATAAGATTAGAGGCGCTATCTTTTCTGTTAGGAAAAAGCTTGGGCTGGGACATAAAGAGCAGGTTTATCATAGTGCCTTGGAAATAGAATTTAAAAATACTGCATTACAATTTGAAAGTAAGAGAAATATCTCAATAATTTATGATGGACAAAGAATAGGCGCATATCAGCCGGATTTTATCATTGAAGATAAAATTTTAATTGAGTTAAAGGCACTACCAGAAATTGGAAACCCGCAAATTGAACAGCTATGGTCATATTTAAAAGGTTGTAAATATAAGCTTGCTTTGTTGGTTAATTTTGGGAGTGGTGATTTAGAAATTAAACGTGTTGTATACGACACAGCCCGTTTTCAGCGTAATTATACATCTACGGTTCTTTCTGAGCCATTGCGGAAAAATACAGATGGAACGCAGGTAAAAGCAGAAATTCTGCGTAATTCAGCGTCAGGTCTGCGACCTTCTGCGCAAATTGAGAATGGCTATATTCTCAATTTGATTGATACTCCCGGCCATTCTGATTTTTCTTATGAGGTTTCGCGGGCTTTGGCAGCGGTTGAGGGAGCGATTTTGCTGGTTGATGCCACGCAAGGCGTTCAGGCGCAAACTCTGGCCAATTTGGAAGCGGCAAAAAAAGTCCTTCAGCCCGGTTCAGGACAAGTCCTTCAGCCCGGTTCAGGACAAGCCCTTCAGCCCGGTTCAGGACAAGCCCTTCAGCCCGGTTCAGGACAAGCCCTTCAACCTGGTTCAGGACAAGTCCTTCAGCCCGGTTCAGGACAAGCCCTTCAACCTGGTTCAGGACAAGTCCTTCAG
>CAZAUC010000016.1:0-8147 GCA_964488305.1 uncultured Candidatus Saccharibacteria bacterium | reverse complement strand
CCTTCAGCCCGGTTCAGGACAAGCCCTTCAACCTGGTTCAGGACAAGTCCTTCAGCCCGGTTCAGGACAAGCCGGTTTAAAAATTATCGGAGCAATAAACAAAATAGACATTGCTTCGCCGGAACAAATAGAAAATTCCTCAACGGAATTAGCTCATATTTTGGGCGTAAAAGCCAGTGAGGTTTTAAGGGTATCCGGAAAAACAGGCGAGGGAGCTCCCTCTTTATTGCAGGCAGTCGTGGATAAAGTGCCGCCCCCAAGGGAATTTGAATCACGGGCGGCTTTAATTTTCAGTTCCACGTATGACGACCATAAAGGGGTGATTGCTTTTGTCCGCGTCTTCGGCGGCGAATTCAAGGCAGGCGATAACGTTAAGCTTTTAGGCACGAATAAAAGTTTCAAAATTAAAGAGGTGGGCTCTTTTCGGCCGGAATTGCGTCAGGAAAAAAACTTGAATGTCGGGGAGATAGGCTACATTGCCACCGGCATCAAAGACCCGGACGCGATTAAGGTTGGAGACACTATTGGCGAGAAAATTCTGCCGGGATTCAAAGAGCCCCAGCCGGTAGTTTTCGTCTCTCTTTATCCGGAAAACAGCGATGATTACGAGGATTTAAAAACCTCCCTTTATAAGTTGCGGCTTAATGATTCTTCTTTTTCCATTACGCCGGTCACCAGCGAGGCGCTGGGCCGCGGATTTCAAGCCGGATTTTTGGGAAGATTGCATTTTGAAATAGTGGTTCAGAGACTGGAAAGGGAATTTGGATTAAAAATAATAAACAGTTTTCCATCCGTTTCTTATAAAGTGAAACCGGTTAACGGCGACTGGCTGACGATTGAAAACCCCAAGGATTTTCCCGCTGAGTACGACAAAGTACTGGAGCCGATAGCCAACGTTACTATTATTTCTCCGCTTAAAAATCTGGGAGACATTTTAAAGCTCAAGAAATCATTCAGGTTCAGTGATTTGAAGACCGAGGTCAAGGCGGACAAAGTAATTATTTCGTCGCTTCTTCCCTTGTCGGACATTATTTCCGATTTTGACGACCGCTTGAAATCAGCTTCTTCCGGCTTCGCTTCGTTTAGTTATGAGATTATTGATTATAAAGAGGCTCGCGTTAAAAAATTAGAAATTAAAATCGCCGGCAACCTTGTTCATGGTTTAAGCCGGATTGTGCCGCAAAACAACGTTGAAAGAATTGCCAGGCAAATGGCGGAAAAATTAAAAGAAATTTTACCCAAAAAGCAGTTTAGCCAAGCGATTCAGGCGGTTTCCGACGGCAGAATTATTGCTCGCGAAACCATTCCCGCCCTGCGAAAAGACGTCACGGGCTATTTATACGGCGGCGACCGCAGCAGGAAGATGAAGCTTTGGCAAAAACAGAAAAAAGGCAAGAAAAAACTGCTTAAAATGGGCGGTGAAATAAAATTACCCGTCCAGATATTCAAAGATTTATTGAAATAAACCAATTGCTTTATCCGGCGCAAAAGAGGTAAAATATAAAAATGAGGGTTTTTGTCATCACGGTTTTGTGTATAATCTTGGCGGCGCTATCGGTCCAGATGTACCTCATTTTTAAGGAGCGTAACCGTTTAAAAACCGATTTAGACGACCTGGATAACCGTCTTCAGGCCCTCGTCAAAGAGAATGCCGACTTACAATCCGAAATTGAATATTTTTCTCACCCGGAAAACCTGGAAAAGGAATTAAGGGAAAAATTTAACTACAAAAGGTCGGATGAAAAAATGATAATCGTGGTACCATAATTTATGTCTAAAAAAATCATCTTTATATTAATAGCGGGGCTGGCAGTTTGCGGTATTCTTTATTTGGTGCTGATTCAATCTTACCCGGTTGCTTCGGTTAATTGGCATCTTATTACACTTAAATCATTTGAGAAAGATTATACGGCGGCGACTTCCTATTATCGCAATTTACTGGAAACTTATGATAAAAACCAAGCTCCCGTCCTTGACTCCCCGGAAATACAACGGGAAATAAGCCGGGCCGTCTTGGAAAGGTCAGTTGAAAACGTTCTCATTGACCAGGAATTAAAGAAGCAATTAAAAACCGACGAACTCGAAAAGATGCTTAACAAGAGAATCCAGGAGGTCTTAAAAGGCAAAGATATTGAGAAAGAAGTTAAAACTCTTTACGGCCTTTCAATGAAAGATTTTGAAGAAAGAATTTTAGAGCCGGAAGCAGAGAGGGAAATTATTACAGGCAGATTTTTTCTGGAAAATAAAAATTTTGAGGACTGGATGAAAGATGCGAAAAAACAGGCTCAAGTTGCGATTTTGCTGTCAAATTTGAAATGGGACGGCAGCGGAGTGGTAATAGTTGAATAAAGTGGTATCGTATATACCCGCATAAAAGCAAAGCTTTATAATGCGGGGCAGGTTGGTAATGATGCGGGTGTAATACAGTGGCAGTATATTAGCTTCCCAAGCTAAAGACACGGGTTCGATTCCCGTTACCCGCTCATAAAAACTTAGCAGGAATGCGAGGTATTTCTTTTGGGGGTTCTAGTCTTTCATTAAATGAAATATTTATCTTCATTAAAAAATAAAAATTTCTCAAACAAAATCTGTCTCTTGCGGGTTGATTTGAATCTTACGAATGATGATTTAAAGAAGCAAAAAAATCATTTACGCATAGAGGCAATTCTGCCGACGATTAAATTTTTAATCGCCAGGGGAGCGAAAGTGGTAATTTTAAGCCATCGGGGAAGACCGAAAATAAAATCAAAAATCAAAAATCAAAAATCAAAATTACAATTCAAAATTCAAAATGATTTAACTTTAAAGCCGTTTGCGAAGATTTTAACGAAATTATTGAAGAAACCGGTTCGTTTTATAGATTTTAAAGGGGGATTCAATAGAGGACTTAATACGTCCAAAATCAGGAATACTATCACGCGTGATAGTATTATCCTCTTGGAAAATTTGAGATTTTTCCCGGGGGAGAGAAAAAATGACAAAAAATTCGCCGGACAACTGGCTTCTCTGGGTGATTTCTACGTTAATGACGCCTTCAGCGTCAGTCACCGGAAAAATGCATCGGTAGTTGCCATTACAAAATTTATCCCTTCCTACGCCGGCTTGCTTTTAGAACAAGAAATTAAAAGTCTTAGAGGGGTAAAAAGCTCCCCAAAGCCGTTGGTGGTTATTTTGGGAGGCGCCAAGATTTCCGATAAAATGGGGGTAATCGTAAATTTTTTGAAACGGGCTGACATGTTTTTAACCGGCGGCGGAGTAGCCAACACTTTTTTTGCCAGCCAAAAAATACCGGTCGGAAAGTCGCTTTACGAAAAGAAAATGGTTTCTTTGGCGCGGCGTTTGTTTAATTCAAATGAATCAAAAATTGTTCTGCCGATTGATTCAATAATTAAAAACGGGGCACTTTTGGATATCGGTCCCTATACCAGCCAAAAATACGCCGAGATTATTAAAAGGTCTAAAACTATTGTTTGGAGCGGCCCGATGGGTTATATTGAAAATCAAAAATTTACCAGGGGGTCGCAAATAATTGCCAAAGCAATAATCAAGAGTCGCGCTTTTGCCGTAATCGGCGGCGGCGAAACAATCGCTGTTTTCCAGACGGCACAGCGTAAAGTCGGCGTAAATCCGCGTATATTTCTATCCACTGGCGGGGGAGCAATGCTTGAATATCTGGCCGGTAAAAAATTACCGGGCATAGAAGCGTTAAATTAACATCAATGATTATTAAAAAACCAATTAAAGATTTTGACTTGTCTTTCATTGATACCGAATTTACCGGCGTCGGCTTGGAGCACGAACTTATTGAAATCGCCGTTATACGGGTGAATAGTTTTAACTTCTCCGTTTTAGACGAGTGGGAAGCCAAAATCAAACCCCAACACATAGAGCTGGCGCAAGAAGAGGCTTTAAAAATAAACGGCTATAACGAAAAAGACTGGGAAAACGCCATGGAGCCGAAAGAGGCGCTTGAGAAATTCCTTGAAAAAGTGGATGGTTCAATGCTGGTGGGTCACAATTTGTCAAATGACTGGTTTTATATATGCAAAGCGCTTTTGGAAAACAATTTGGCGCCAACCTTCTTTTATAAAAACATAGACACTTTTTCTCTGGCTTGGCAGAAATTAAGGAATGATAAAAATATTAAAACCTTAAGCTTGGGTGAATTAACGAGATATTTCGGCATCACCCGCGAAAAACCCCATTCGGCACTTGATGACGCCCGCACCGCTTACAAAGTATTTTTGAAACTCATTGATGTCAATGGTCAATAATCAAAAGTCAAAAGTCGTTATTTATACTGACGGTGGAAGCCGGAATAATCCCGGGCCAGCGGCGCTTGGCGTTTATTTACCGGAATTGAACAAAGAATATTCCAAATATTTGGGAACAGCCACCAATAACGAAGCTGAATATCAGGCCGTAACTTTCGCTCTCAAAAAAGTCAAACAATTAATCGGCAAAGAGAAAGCGCGGAATTCCGAGATTGAAATTCGCTCCGACAGCGAACTTTTAATTAATCAGCTTAACGGTCAATTTAAAATCAAAGAAAAAAATCTGGTGCCGTTTTTCATTGAAATCTGGAACTTAAAACAGGATTTCGGAGAAGTAAAATTCACCCAGATTCCCAGAGAAAAAAACAAAGAAGCTGATGCATTGGTAAACAGGGAATTAGACAGCCAAAACAGCACTTTATTTTGATTTTTTAAGCTCAAAACCTGACACGGCTTTTTAATCTTTTATTATTTTTAGTCATATATGATGCGATCGCATCATATATGACTAAATTGTATCAGGTGTATTAGGCTAAAAGGCGATAATAAGTAAACAAAAAACCGGCAAGTCATAAGCCGGATTCTGTTCCGCCGATTGGCGGATGGCGATAATTTATCTGGGCCCCGAGCACATAATAAATTATATGCTCGGCCGAGCACTAAAATGATTTTTAGTGCTTTGGCTTGATTGCTCGCGGACTCTGGCGGCACTCTCCGACTTTGGGTCGGAGTACGACCTTGCACCCGGTAAGGATTTAGCCGTTTCATCTCTGCTTTTTTATCCCTATGGCAGAGAAAGACCGACTAGCTTGGGATTGGGTCTTCCTTCAGCTTTCGCTTCGGGACGTTTCTGTTCGCACCTCTAAGGTTACCCTCGACGGCTGTTAGCCGCTACCTGTTTTTATGGGTGTCCGGACTTTCCTCACGAATTTCGTTAAAATTTCCCGAAGGAAATTTTACTACGAAATTCAGTGCCCCGCCTACGGCGGGGCGACTCAGCTTTACAGCCAATCGTTTTCACTCTTGGGTAAAACTGGCGCTATCGCCTGACTTGCCGATTTTGTTAAATTTTAGCAAAATATATATCTCTTGTCAATAATTGCTATAATTAAAAGACCTTACGGAAACCGGGATTTTAGATTTTGGCTTTGGAGAATTTGCGATAAAGCAGTTTTCTTATTTCTTCCACTGCAATTATGGAAACGGCGATTAAAACAATGAGAAGCCACTCAAAAAGGGAGAGGGAAGTGGTGTGTAAAAGTTTTTGCATCACCGGATTGTAAACCGCAAAAACTTGAAGAACGACTACGATTATCGTTGAAACAGCCAGAAATTTATTGGAAAACGGGTTCATTTTGAAAATTGAAATGCTCTCGTGCCGACAGTTCCAGGCGTTGAACCATTGGAAGGCGGCTAAAAGAGTAAGCGTCATGGTCCAGGCCTTAACGAGGTCAATTACCAGATACTCCTTGAAAACAAGCAGGGCGCCAAGCGCCATCGGAATGGCCATCAAAAACATCCGTTGGGCCATTAACTTATCAACAACATATTTTTTTGAACGTTTAAATCTTTGGCGGAGTAAATCTCCTTCTTGCGGCTCCATGGCAAGCGAAACGTCAAGAAAGCCGTCCGTGACGAAATTCAGCCAGATGATTTGCGCCGGCAGAATGGGCAGGGGATAGCCGAGGAATAGGGCGCCGGCAATGGTAAGCAATTCTCCCAGGCTCGTGGAAAAAAGATAAAGAACGACTTTCTTGATTGTCTTGTAAATACTTCTTCCTTCCTCAACCGCTGAAACAATACTGCCGAAATTGTCGTCTAAAAGCACGATATCAGCCGCTTCTTTAGCCACTTCAGTGCCGATTTTGCCCATGGCCACGCCCAAATCAGCTGCCACCAGCGAAGGAGCATCATTGACGCCGTCGCCGGTCATGGCAATGATTTCACCCCGTTGCTTATAGGCCTCAATGATTTTCAGTTTATGTTCAGGAGTGACTCTGGCGAAAACCGATACCCCCGGCAATTTTTCCAGAAGTTCCTGCTCCGAAAGCAGGTCTATTTCCTGGCCGGTCAGGATTTCGTCTCCTTCATGATAGATGCCCGCTTCCTGGGCAATTACCTTAGCCGTGACTTTATGGTCTCCGGTAACCATTATCACTCGCATGCCGGCGGAAGTCGCTTTTTGCATCGCTTCCGAAACTTCCGGCCGCAAAGTATCCTTCATTCCGAAAAACCCGACAAAACTGAGCTCTTTGAGATTTTCCGGGTTTAATTTTTTCGGCACATCATAAGTTATGGCCAGGGCCACTACCCGCAATCCTTCTCCCGACATATTGAAAAAGATTGATTCAATTTCATCTCTCTCTTTCTTAAGCAGGGGAAGGTTTTTCCCGCCATGCCATATTTTTTTAGTGACGGCCAAAATGTTTTCCGGCGCGCCGGCCGCCACCAGTATCTGCTTATTGTCCTCAATTTTATGGACCGTAGTGTGATATTTGATTTTATAATCAAAGGGGATTTCGCCGCTTAAAGGAGATTCTTTTTCCAAATCGTCTTTGTGGAAACCGATTTTTTCGGCGAAAACGAGCAGGGCCGCCTCGGTCGGGTCGCCGCTAATCCGCCATTGCTTGTCTTCATCTGAAAATCTTAAGCGGGCTTTGGCGCAAAAAGCGGCTGTTTTGCCCATAAAAAGAAGTTCGGGGTGGTTCAACGGATCAATGACACTGCCTTCAAATTTCATTTCTCCTTTCGGCTCATAGCCGATACCGCCGACTTCAAAAAAATTCTTATCAGCATAAACACTCTGAATAACCATTTCGTTTTTCGTAATCGTTCCGGTTTTATCAACGGCAATAATTCGCGCCTGGCCCAGGGCCTCCACGGCCTGAAGTTTTTTCACCAAAGCGCTGCGTTTTGACATTCTCCAGACGCCGGTCGCCAAAACCAGGGTCATAACAATCGGCAGGCCCTCGGGAATAATGGAAACAGATAGGGAAACCACGGTAGCAAACATTTCTTTGGCGGATTTTTCGGTAAATAATCCCAAAAAAAACAAGGCGACGCCGATGGAGGCGACCGTGATAATAATCAAGCGGGAAAGATAGCGGATGTTCTTTTTAAGGGGTATTTCGGTGTCAATGGCCGCCACTTGCTTGGAAACCCTTCCAATGGCTGTTTCCAAGCCGGTGGCGACGGCCACGGCTTTACCATCACCCGCCACAATAGTCGTGCCTTTGAAAACCATGTTTTTTTGTTCGGCTATCGGCGGGTTTTTTATATGTAAAGTTTCCGGCGTTTTATGAATGGGCTCTGATTCGCCGGTGAGCGCCGCCTCGTCAACCTTAAGGTTATTGACGCTGATAATCCGGCTGTCGGCCGGCACTTTTTCTCCTTCCTGAAGGATGATGACGTCGCCCGGTATGACTTCGCCGTCAGGAATCACCATCTCTTTCTGGTCGCGCAAGACCGTGGCGTTGGTTTCCACGAATTTTTTAAGGGCGAGAAGCGTATTTTGGGCCTTGCCTTCCTGAATTGAACCGACAATGGCGTTAAAAATAAGCACGGCAAAAATGATTGCCCCGTCAACCGCTTCTCCGAGCCAGAGGACTGCCAGAGCGGCGGCGAAAAGAATGTAAATCAGCGGGCTCTGAAATTGCCGCAAAAAAATCAAGGCGAAATTATCGGTTTTGGCTTCCGGCAGTTTATTCGGCCCGTATTCCTTCAAACGGGATTCTGCTTCTTCTTTGCTTAAACCGTGTTCGCCGGAATGCAAACTCTCAAGAATTTCCGAAACCTCTCTATTGCTCCATTGTTGAAGTATCATAATTAACCTTTTTTACATTCTAACAAAAAACCGCCTGCTCGGCGATAGTT
>CAZAUC010000015.1:12734-15175 GCA_964488305.1 uncultured Candidatus Saccharibacteria bacterium | reverse complement strand
TTATATTTTTTACCGCTTCCGCACCAGCAGGGGTCGTTGCGGCCAACCTTTGCTCCACTCCGTGGAGCTTCGGCTGACAAGCCGATTTTTTTATTGACTGATTCGGGTTGAGTATGGTCTTCCGGTTGTTGAACTACCGGTTTTCTGCTAATTTCCAATATTCTGTCAAAATTTTCTTTGACGTAATTTCCAAAATTTACGAATAAATCTTTAAATAAAATGTGGCTTTCGCGGCGGTATTCCACCAGTGGTTCGTGCTGGGCGTAAGCTCGCATTCCAACCGCCTCTCTCAACGCTTCCATATTCTCTAAGTGACTCATCCAAAGCATATCCAAAACGACCAAAACGTTTACGCCGATTCGTTTTTTTGAATCAACCTCCAACTGTTCCAGTTTATTCAGTTTCTCCTCGTCAATGTCCGGAATCGCCTCTTTCATTAATTCGCGCAAATCAATTTGTTCCGCGCTCACTCGCGTTAAAAGCGCCTGCCTTTTTTTGTAAATCAAATTGCGCTGCTTGTTTAGAATATCATCATATTCCAATAATTGCTTTCTGGCGTCAAAATTGAACCCTTCAACTTTTTTCTGGGCTTCATTGACGGCCCGGGAAACCATTTTTGACTCAATTGGCTGGTCTTCCGGTAAATTAAATTTTTCCATCAAAGATTTAATCCTTCCGCCGCCGAAAATCCGCAAAAGGTCGTCTTCCAAGGAGAGGAAGAATCGCGAGGTTCCCGGGTCGCCCTGCCGGCCGGAACGGCCGCGGAGCTGATTGTCTATTCTTCTCGCTTCGTGACGTTCGGTGCCGATTACGTAAAGCCCGCCTAATTCTTTAATTTTCTCCGCCTCTTTTGCGTCGGGCGGATTGCCGCCCAAAATAATGTCAACTCCCCTGCCCGCCATATTGGTGGCCACGGTTACGGCGCCCGATTTACCGGCTTGAGCGATAATCGCGCCCTCGCGTTCGTGATTCTTAGCGTTCAGGACTTCATGGGGAATACCAGCCTGATTTAACAAAACTGAAACAATTTCGTTATTCGTAATTGAAGTGGTGCCCAATAAAATCGGCTGGCCTTCAAAATGGCGTTTCTTTACTTCGTCAACAACCGCTTGGTGTTTAGCTTCCAAATTTTTATATATGACATCTGATTTATCTTCGCGAATCATTGGTTTATTGGGCGGAACGCTGACCACCTCCAGATTGTAAACTTTATGAAATTCTTCGGCCGAGGTTTGGGCCGTACCGGTCATACCGCTGATTTTTTCGTATAACCGAAAATAATTCTGAATGGTAATCTGGGCAAAAGTGCGCGATTCCTGTTGAATTTTAACGCTTTCCCCTTTTCCAGATTCCTTGGCTTCAATTGCCTGATGCAGGCCGCCGGAATAACGCCGGCCGTACATCTTCCTTCCGGTAAATTCGTCAATGATGATTATCTGGCCGTTTTCAATTATGTATTGTTTATCCTTGTGAAATAACGCCTTGGCTTTCAGGGATTCTTCCAGATAATGGACAAGGCGAAGATTTGCCGGGCCATATAAATCTTCCAGCTTTAAAATTTTTTCCACCTTATCAATGCCCTGGTCGGTGATGCTGACCGATTTCAATTTTTCATCCACCAAATAATCTTCGTCCGGGGAAAGCTGGCTGACGACTTTTGCAAAAACACGGTAAAAGTCGCTGGATTCGGCATCCGGCGCGGCAATGATTAACGGAGTTCTTGCCTCATCAACTAAAATGCTGTCTATTTCGTCAATAATGGCGTAGTAATGACGCTGAGATTGAACTTGCTGGGTTATATCATAAGTTAGATTATCGCGAAGATAGTCAAAACCGAATTCATGATTCGTGCCGTAAGTGATGTCAGCCAAATAAGCTTCCTTTCTGCTAATGGGCCTGAGGAAATCCTGAACCACTTTAAAGCCGCCTAAGGCGTCACGCTCCTTGTCTTTTTCGTTAATTTTGACTTTTAAATTGTCATTTTGATTTTTGATTTTTAAATTTTGAATTTCTTGAGTATATTCCGGGTCATAAACGTAAGCTGCTTCGTGCGTCAAACAGGCTACTGACAAACCAAGGGCATAATAAATCTGTCCCATCCAAACCGCGTCGCGACGGGCTAAATAATCATTAACCGTTACAATATGAACGCCTTTACCCGTTAAGGCATTTAGATAAGCGGGCGCCGTTGCCGCCAGGGTTTTTCCTTCGCCGGTCAGCATCTCGGCAATTCTGCCCTGGTGCAAAACAATGCCGCCGATTAATTGAACGTCAAAATGACGTTGTTTAAGAGTGCGCCTGGCAGCTTCCCGAACCACCGCAAAGGCCTCCGCCAATGCGTCTTCAAGGTTCCCGTCGTTTTGAATCGTTTTTTTTAAATCCAAACTTCTATTCTTAAGTCCTTCATCCGTAACCTTTTCCAGCTCCGGCTCCAGAGAATT
>CAZAUC010000015.1:0-12634 GCA_964488305.1 uncultured Candidatus Saccharibacteria bacterium | reverse complement strand
TATTCGCGAATCGCCGGTGTTAAATCTAAATCTGTGGCTTTAATATCTATACGCATATGATAATTATATCCAAATTTTCAATTCGCCAGTTAGCGAAGCAGAAAATTTGGCGGTGGGATTGAGCACCCAGCACATAACGCGTTATGTGCTGATTAATGTTTGGTTATAAAAAATTCTACACCCTATGCCTGAATTTTTCAACCAAGCCAATAAAAAACCCCCTTTCGTAACTTATTTAGTAGTGGGGAAAGGGGGGAGAAAATTTATCTTTTTTTCTTTTTCGCTGTCTTTTTCGCTTTCTTTTTCGCTTTCTTTTTCCTTGCCATTTTGGCTTTTCGTAAACGCTTCAATAAAATTTACGGCGTTTACGAGAAAAGATTTATTTATTAGCCAGTCGTTGATTGCCGACCATTCAATCACGCTGACTCTTTAAACGACTATATTTATTCTAATTTTAGAACAAATAAAATTAATTACAACTGTGGATAACTTCCATTGTTGTTTGCGAGGTCATTTTTGATTGAGCAATCACAATAATGAAAACCCTCCCTTTCTAAAATTTAGAAAATTAATAAAAATATTTTGATTTTTCAAAATTTTTAGCGTAAAAGATAGCTTTTAATGTTTAAGAAAGGGAGGGGTAGTGGTTTGGTAGCTGAATTTTACGCCTTTTAGGCTCAAGATTCAGGCCAAATATGTTATTTCTTCTTCCAAATCAACTTCAAACCTTTTTTTCACTTCTTTCTTTACCAGTTCAATCAAATTTTTTACGTCTTTTGCCTTGGCCCTAAGTACGTTGACGATAAAATTAGGATGTTTCGGCGAAATCATTGCTCCGCCGCATGAAATCCCGGCTAATCCCGCTTCAAAAATTAAATGGGCGGCCGGGATAACAGGAAAAGGGTCTGTTTTTATAACCGCCGAAAATTTCTTACGCTGTTTTTCGTTCATTTTTTTAAAAGGAACGTTTTTGAAAATACTGCCGACACTGGGATGTTCCAATGGTTGTTTCTCCCGACGGTAATTTATGTTTTGCCCGACAATCTCCTGTATTAATTTTCTGTCCCCTTTTTGAAAAACAAGGGTCGCCTCAAGGATAATTTCCCTGTTTTTATCCAATTTAAAAACACTGGAACGGTAGCCGAATTTACAAGCCTGTTTTTTTCTCCTGATTAATCCTTTTTCCGGCCTTGAAATATCCAAACTAAAAACTTCGTCAACGACCGTTCCCGTTTCGCCGCCGAAAGAACCGGCATTGCCCCGGATGGCGCCGCCCACTGTGCCGGGCAACCCGGCCGCCCATTCTAAACCGGATAAACCAGCTTCTGTTAAGTAATTGAGTAATTGGCTAACGGACATACCGGCGCCGACTTTCAAGAAATTTCCTTCTCGACTAATGGATTGTATATTCTGTTTTAAAATTAATCCATTAAAACCTTCATCGCTAAATAAAATATTCGTGCCGCCGCCCAAAACAAAAACGCTGGTTTTAAATTGACGGGCCTTCTCCAATGCCTTGATAACTTCGTCTATATTTTTCGTTTCAAAAAAATATTTTGCCGGGCCGCCAATATTATAATTACTATGCTTGGATAATAAAATATCTTCTTTGAACATGCTAATTATGTATAAATTTATCTACAGAATTAAGCACCGAGCACATAATACGTTATGTGCTCGGTAAAGATTTTGTAATGAAAAATTCTACGCTTTCGACTTGAATTTTTCAATCAAACTCTTATCTTTTAAAGACGATAAATTTATATCCTAAGAAGTTCCAAGCAAAAGCCGCAATCGTTGCCGCAAAAGCACCGACATTGGCCCAAATTGCCGGAGCAATATTGCCAATAGGACCAACGACATTAACTATTAAAGAAGCGAGGCCGACATTAATTCCAAATCCAATCAGCGTCACTAAAAAAAATTGGCTAAATTCTTTAATGTTTGTAGAACCGGAAACGCCGAAAGTCCAATATTTATTCCAAAGATAACTATTGGTGCTGGCGATAATGAATGAAGTCGCTTTAAAAATCGAGTACCAATAACCACTCGCGACGCCGCTGAAAAAAATTAGGGTGTTAAGTATTCCCAAATCAAAAAGCGTATTTAATGCGCCCACCGCTCCAAATTTAGCGAATTGCAGTAGAATTGGAAGAAGGTGTGCCAATAAAGAAGCAATCCATAAAGCAAAAACTGCAAAAATAATCCATCCCACCACTAGCAGCAAACCGCTGCTAAGATTTATCGGCAGAAAAGCAATTTTTAAGTTATTTAAAATTGGCAGAAGTAATAAGCCGAAGAAAAATCCGATGATTGCGACGAGAAAATAATCTTTCTTTGTAATTAATGGGTTCATTTTATGAATTCAACGATTAAATTGTTTGCCTCCGGCTGATTTTTCAAAATATTAGTGCCGTGTCCGCCGGAATCGTAAATCTTTATTTTGTTTTCCGCGCCGACAGGCATTAAATCAAAAAGTTTCTGGTTCTCTTCCGCATTATCGTCATCGTCTTTGGCGCTGATAAAAAATACTTTTTGTCCGGCTTTCAAACTTTTCACCAATGGTTCAGTTTCAATTCCGTGATAATTCAATCCCGCTGAAAGCAAAACAGCCATCTTGCATTCCGGATGCTGGCTAATATACTGGAGCGATAAGTTAGCGCCGATTGAAGCCCCGACGAAAACAACTTTATCATTTATCGCTTTTCTGTTTTCCATTAAATAATCAAAGGCCGCTTCCAAATCCAAAATGCCTTTTTGGTGCTGAACGTCGGAAAAGTTCAGGTAGCCGTTCGGTCCGGCATCGGATTCGCCGTGACCGCGCAAATCAATCGCCATACTTTCGTAACCAAGTCTTTGCAGTCTAACGGCTAAATCCTTATAGGACTCTTTCGTCGCCGGCATCATATGCGTTAAAACCAGCCAGCCAAGCGGGTTTTCAACTTCATACAAATCAGCCGCGATTTTAATGCCGTCTTTTGTCGTTAAAGAAATTTTATTCATGGAACCGGGTTTTGGCTGGTTTAAAATTGAATCATTCCGGCTATCATCCATATTGGTCTGCGTCTTTGGGGTAACTAAAAAATTCAAACCGGAAAGGCCAATTATTGTAATTAGCCCGACCAAAATAATTATAGCACTAGCGGTTGATTTTTTAAACCTCACAACGCTTCGCGGTATCGATGCCAATATACTAATGAATACGAATTATACGAATATTTATGGTGGGTTTACCGAGCTATTAGTATTATTAGTATAATTCGTATATTCGCATCGCTACTTTTATTCAATTTCGTAAACCACGTTAACTTGTATGGTTACCTCCTGACTGCCGGGCTCAATTTGAGGCACAATCGGCGCGCTTGATTCCGCTCCGCCTAATCCAGAAACTGCTTTTGTCCCATAATAACTTACGGGCTGATATTCGTAAAAGTTGATTACCCGCACGATTTTCACTCCGTTTTTCTCCGCCATTGAAACGGCTTTTTCCCTGGCTTTATCAAATGCCTGGCTTCTTGCATCGCTCAAATATTTTTCCGGCTCATCAATGTCAAAAGAAATAGAACCAATCTGGTTTATTCCCAGCGAGGGCAGGCCGGCCAAAATATCGGCTGTTTTATCCAAGTCGCGAATTTTAACCGAAATTGTCTGGGTTAAAGCGTAACCGCTGATGAAGGTTTTCCTGGTTTCTTCGTCGTATTCGTATTTCGGACTAAGATTGTAATTCGTAGTCTTAACATCCTTTTCTTCAACGCCTTGCGCTTTGATAAAATCAATTGCCGCCTTCATTTTTTGATTGTTATCATCAGCCAAAGCCGTTGGGTCACTGCCTTCGGAAATGACGGAAAACGACAATTTGGCGACGTCGGGTGAAACCGTTGTTTTTCCTTCAGCCGAAACGGTAATTGTCTTTGCCGGCATTAAAGAATCGGCGTATTTCTTGGCCGGCCCGAAGAAAATGGAATAAACAACTACAGCCATTAGAAAGACGAAGAAAATAACGATAAATATGTTTTTTAATTTTGAGAAATCGCTCATAATGATTTAATTATTTCTTTTATCTCTTTTGGTTTTAGGCTGGCGCCGCCGACCAAGGCGCCGTCAATCTCTTTATATTGTAAGAAATCTTCAATATTTTTTGAATCCACCGAACCGCCGTACAGGACTTTTGTAGTTTGTAGTTTGCGGTTTGTAGTAAGCAATTTTTTAATGAATTTTATCATTTCTAAAGCGTCTTTGGGTGGACAGGCCCGGCCAGTGCCAATTGCCCAAACCGGCTCATAAGCAATAACTAAATTTTCAATTTTAAATTTCCAATTTCCAATTCCTTTTAGGTCTTTTTTTAATTGGTTTTTGACAAAACTCTTAACCGCTTTTGGTCCACGTTTGCGGATTTTTAAATCTTCACCCACACAAAGGACTGTTTTTAATCCAGTCTTCAGCGCCGCTGAAACTTTTTTGTTTATCATCTCATCAGTTTCGCCTAAATGTTTCCGGCGCTCGGAATGACCGATAATGACGTATTCCACGCCCATGTTTTTTAACATCAGCGGTGAAACTTCGCCGGTATAAACGCCTTGATTTTCCCAAAAAACATTTTGAGCGCCAATTTTAAGTTTTGAGTTTTTGGTTTTAGGTTTTAAGTTTTCCAAATAAACAAACGGCGCCGCGATTACTAATTCCATATTGGATTTCGTTTTTTCCGCGTAATTCTGCGTCAATTCTGCGAGGGTCCGCGCTTCTCGAAGAGAAGACGGGTTCATTTTCCAATTAAAAATTGTAAGTTTTTTCATAAAATTATTAACCTGAACCGAAATCTATTCTCTGATTTTATCAAATTAATAGATATTTGCCAAATAAAAAAA
This sequence comes from uncultured Candidatus Saccharibacteria bacterium, assembly GCA_964488305.1. GTDB lineage: Bacteria > Patescibacteriota > Minisyncoccia > UBA6257 > UBA9933 > CAZAUC01. The sequence goes on along the minus strand of CAZAUC010000015.1, from coordinate 7,769 downwards.
AGGCGTAACCGTAAAAGGTTACGCCTCACGTAGTATCTCAAATTGTTGAAGCTTCTCCAATAAATATTAGGCCTGACGAATGGCCCGGGTGTTTGTGGCACAAAAAACTCCTGCTGTCCAAGACCATTCCTTTAACTTCTCCGCTCATACTTTCCTTGCATAAGAGAGTATAAAAAGGAGAACGCCAAGAAATAGCTGAAATGTCATATCCCGGAGTAAGCCAATCGCGGCCCAATACGTCAGACCACATTACCATTGCCGAGGTAAACTCAAACCCACCAGAAAGAATTATAGACCTTGGAAAAGTGACTGCCTGCTTGCGGATATAAAGTATGGGGAGTTTTTGTAGGGCATTTGGAAAATATAAGACAACAAGATAATGTTGCATCATTTTCGCTAAAAGCTCTTCCTGCCGGTCTCGCACTTCTTTAATAATTTTTATTTCGCCTGCCAAATTATTCTCCTGCCAATTTTGGAATTTCCTTTCTGGAAATTCCTCTTCATAAGCGTTTCTCAGCGCAGTCAAAAATTTTAACTCCAGAACCTCACCATAATCGAAAAAGTTGTTCAGTTTCGGCAGGATAGTAGGTAAACAAACTTTATTAACCAAATCAGCGATGCTCTTATTCTCGCCAATCTCGTCCAATAATTGTTTAACTCTCCACTCAATTTCCTCCGCTGATGTAGGGAAATCTGTAACTTTAAATGCTCCTTTGAACCGCCCAAGCCTATCTGCATAGTCAATGCCGACAAGCGGGGGCCTAATAAGGTAAAAGTTTGCTTCTCTAGCCTGAAACCGTTGACCTTTATCAAAAAATTCTTTACCAAAATATCCCGAAGAACATATATTTTGTTCCATCCTAAAAACCTCCTCATTTTTATTTTTAAAGCCGCTCTGTTCCGATTATACGCGTATTCGCAATCTTATCAAGAGCGTTTGAAATGACGCCATAACCACCAAATTATTAACGCCAAAATCGCCCCCAAAACCAAATAGTCAAATTTATGGAAATAAATTCCGAGAATCCCCCAATTCTTGCCGAGAATAAAACCCAGCCAGGTCAAAAAAGTTGACCAAATCAACGAACCGGCAAAAGTCAAAATGGAAAAATTTAAAATCTTCATTTTTCCGAGACCAGCCGGAAAAGAAATAAAAGTGCTGATAACTGGCACCAGCCGGCCGAAGAAAATTGAAGCATTGCCGTATTTGTTAAACCAACGCTGGGCCAATTCAAGATTCCGCTCGCTAAGTAAAAACTTCAAAATCCTCCATCTTTCCCTTAAGCCATTCTTGACCAATAAAGAAGCCAGGCGGTAAGAAAGCAAAGCGCCAATTAAATTACCCAGAGCGCCTACCGACACCACCAGCCAAAAATTGAAAACTCCTTGGTGAACGAGGAAGCCGGAGAAAGGCATAATAATTTCCGACGGAACGGGAACGTTAACGCTCTGAAGCAACATCAATAAAAAAATGCCCAGATAACCGGTCCTTTGAATAACTGATAAGATAAAATTTGAGACCCCGCCCAATATTAAAGCAATCATTTATCTTTTAAATATTTTTGCCGCTTCGTCCGGGTCAACCACGGTGATTTCAATGCCGGTACCCAATTCAAAACCGGCCGAGATGCTGATTTTCGGCTGAATCTCAATGTGCCAATGATAATTCTTGTATTTATTTTTTTCTTTCAGCGGCGCCGTGTGAATAAAAAAGTTGTAATCCGGGTCGTTCAGCTTCTTCTCAATTTTTTGAAGGGCTACCTGAAGCGCTTCAACTATCCATTCCAAATCCTCATCCAGAGTATTTTCAAGATAAGGCAGATGTTTCTTGGGGAAAACCCGCAATTCAAAAGGCTCGCGGGAAATGAAAGGCGTAAAAACAATGGCGCCGGGGTTTTCATAAATTATTCTTTTTTTCTCCTTTTTTTCCCATTCAATCATCGTGCAGTGAACGCATTTTTTATATTTGCTGAAATAGTTATGCGAACCACTGAGAGAATGCTGTACGTCCGGCGGAATAACGGGAATGGCGGAAATCTGGTAATGAGGGTGGTAAACACTGGCCCCGGCTTTAGGTCCGTAATTATGAAAAATGGAAATATAAGCAACGCAAGGGTCATTCAAAAGCATCAAGTAGCGGTCGCGGAATGTCTGAAAAACCAAATTAGCCGAATCTTTGTCCAGGTGGGCGAAGTTCTTATCGTGGTCTCTGGTAATCAATAAATCATGGTGGCCAATTCCTTCCATCACGGAATAAGGCCCCCTTTTAAAGAGGGAAGCGCAAACGTTTTTATGCACAAAAGCCGGATATTTATTCTGGACAACCTGAATCAGCCAATCGCCTTTTTCTTCATAAATTAAAATGGGCTTGCCATGACCGGTGGCTTGCGGGTCTTCAAATGGGCAGCCCTTGAGCGGCGCTCTTTTTCTTTTGCCCTTCTTTTTTAATAACTGAAGGTGTTTTTTCATCCGGCCCGGCGCAATGACAATCCAATCGCCGGAAACCAGGTCTTGTCTTAATTCAGAGTTCATAAAAAGTGCGATGCTAATATACTAATTCATACGAATTATACTAATGTAAAATGTATTCGTATCATTAGCATCCATTCGTATATTAGTATCGTGTCAATCTATTATAATAGTACCATTCCAAAACGTCTTTTGCCACTGGCACGGCATTAAGGCTGCCCTCTTTGGCATTTTCCACCAAAACTAAAATGGCTATCTGGGGTCCGCCAGCTGGCGGATTCGCTGGGGCGTAACCGACGAAAAAAGCGTTGATTTTGGTATTGCTTTCAATTTGCGCCGTGCCTGTTTTCGCCGCCGCGGAAAAAGGCAAATCTGATAAAAGATAAGCGGTGCCGTATGATTTTTTTACGGCGTCAATCATTCCTCCTTGAACTTCTTTGATAATTTCGCCATCCGACGAATAATCTTCAACGATTTTCGGCTTTACTTCTTCAATTATGCTTCCTTGCTCAGTCGCAATTTTTTTGACGATAAAAGGTTGGTAAATCCTGCCTTCATTGGCAATGGCGGAAATGTAATTAACTAATTGGAGCGGCGTCGTAAGAAGGTCGCCCTGACCGATACTTACGTTATAGGTGTCGCCTATCCGCCAGACGCCGCCGGCTTTATCTTTTGTTTGCGCATCCGGTAAAAAACCGCCATTTTCCGCGGGCAGGTCAATACCGGTCTTTCTGCCTAAACCAAATTTTTCCCAATACTCTTTCAGTTTTTCAATGCCCAATCCCCTGACATCCTCAAATCCGCCGCCGACTTCGTAAAAATAAACATTACAAGAACGCGCAATGGCTGATTGTAAATTAACCCAACCATTAGGCCTCCAATCTAAAAAACGCGAAGGTTGTTCCGGGTCGTAAGGATTCGGTATTTCCAGATACCCGGGAGAAAAAATTTCTTTTTCCGGACTAATTAGTTTTTCCGCTAAAGCGGCAAAAGCCACCAGCGGCTTGATGGTTGAGCCCGGAGCGTAAACGCCGGAAATAGCCCGGTTGAAAAACGGCTTGTAAGCATTTATCAAAAGTTCGTCCGCAATCTGATTATTATCAAAACTCGGCAGACTGAACAAAGCCAAAATTTCTCCGTTCTGGGGATTTAAAGCAATACCCACGCCCGCCTGGCTGCCCAAAGAATTTAATCCCTGTTTCAAACGCCGGAAAAAATAAGCCTGGAATTCCGAATCAATGGTCAGATAGAGCTGATTGCCGGGAATGGCATTCTCCAATAATTTATCTTCAATAAATTCTCCCTTGGCATTGCGATAATTTATTATTCCACCATCTAATCCTCTTAATTGTTCGTCGTAATACGCCTCCAAGCCGTTTTTGCCGACGACGTCGTTAAAAGAGAGGGAGTTATTGTTTTTTACGTCGTTTTTGTCAACAAATCCGGTATAACCGAGAACGTGGGCCAGAATTTCTCCGTCGGGATACTGCCTCTCAAAATCATCTTCAATCTGGACCGCCGGTAAATTCAGATTCTTTATTTCAATCACTTGCTCAACGCTCAATTCCCTAACAACAGTCAATAAATTTTGTTTTTCTAAGTTTACCCCTTCAATCAAATTTTCTATATAATCCGGCGGCAAATCAAGAATGCCCTGAAGGGCTTCTATTGTCTTGATGCGCTCATCTTTATTCCTAAATAAATCAACCAGCTTCAAATTCAAACGAAAGCTGGGAATGTTTTTAACCAATGGCTTGTCAAAACGGTCAAAAATTATGCCGCGCTCGGCGCGAATGGAAGTTATCTGACTCGCGTTAACCAAAGCCTGCCGGTCATAAAACTTATTTTGCCAGCCGCCCAAGAATAATACCCTTAAAATTACAACCGCTACCACCAAGAAAACCGCCGCTCCAACCAACTTAAAAGCTTTTTGGGAAAGCGGCAGCTCTAAAGCATCAAGTTCCTGGGCTAAATCATCCAATACCGCCTCTTCCAAAAAAAGATCCGGCTTATTGTTTTTTCTGGAGTTTTTGAACACATTAAAATTGCCTGATAAATCTTAAGTCGCCGTTATAAAACAGGCGGATGTCCGGGATTTTATATTTAATCATGGCTAACCGGTTAAGGCCGAAGCCAAAAGCAAATCCCTGCCACTCGTAAGGATTATAACCGACCGCCTCAAAAACTTTCGGGTGGACCATGCCTGCGCCGGCCACCTCCAGCCATTTACCCCGCCATTTCATGTAAACGTCAACGCTGGGCTCGGTGAAGGGGTAATAACTTGGCCGCAATTCAAACTCAATTTCCGAGCCAAAAAGTTTTTTGAGAAAATGCTCAATGATAAATTTGAAATTTGCCAAAGAAACGTCTTTACCCACCATTAATCCTTCCATCTGGCTGAAAGTCGTTTCATGTGAAGCATCGGTGGCTTCGTAGCGGAAAACCCGGCCGGGCACGATAATCTGGAAGGGCGGCTGATGGTTTTTCATGTAATGTATCTGCATCGGCGAAGTGTGGGTTCTCAATAAGAGCGCTGACTTACGCGGACTTGACGCGGAATTACGCGGAATTTTTTCTGCGGCCCTCTGCGTTTGTTCTGCGTCGGTCTGCGCTTTGAGCCAGAAAGTGTTCCAGCCGTCTCTGGCCGGGTGGTCTTTAGGGATGTTTAAAGCGTCAAAATTATAATATTCATTTTCTATTTCCGGTCCCTCTACCACTGAGAAATTCATTGAAAGAAAAATGTGGCGAATTTCTTCTTCTATCTTGCTTAAGGGATGGATGTGACCGATTTTGATTTTGTGGCCCGGTTTGGTCACATCAATACTAAGAACTGAATGTTGAAAGTTGAAAGTTGAAAGTTTTTTTTGTTTTTTAGTTATTGTTTCTTCCAGTTCTTTTTTGAGCTGTTGCGCTTTGGGGGCAACCCGTCGGCGTTCTTGAATCGGCAAATTTTTTAATGACCGCAAAATCGCGGTCAACTCCCCTTTGCGACCGAGATATTTAACCCTGACTTGTTCCAAGCTCTTTAAGTCTTTAACGTTTTCTGCGTCTTTAAGAAATGAATTTTTAATTTTATTAACGTTACTTTCCGTCATAGCTGCTTGGTGTTTTTATGGTGCCGGCGGCAGGAATTGAACCTGCGACATTCGCTTTATGAGGGCGATGTTCTACCACTGAACTACGCCGGCGCGACAATTATCTAAGTGTAGCGAAGTTATAATTGTCCGTGTCCCGCCTACGGCGGGACACTAAACTAAATTTTATATCTAAATTTTCTTTGCTTAAAACTCAAAAATTTAGATAAAATTTGTGTTGCGGGGGCCGGATTTGCACCGGCGATCTTCAGGTTATGGGCCTGACGAGGTACTACTCCTCCACCCCGCCGAAATAACCCAATATAGTTTATTTTTAGATTATTTCGGCGGACAAGAGAATATTTTATTACGTCCCCAAATATATTCGTTCAATCTTTCTTTGTTTTTTAAACTTTTTAAATATCGTTCCCGTTGCATCGCCTCTGCCCTTGTTGAAAATTTCTCTGTAGAAATTAATTCCCATGGTTGATAACGTTTTGTAAAACCGGCTGCCTTTATATCATTATGCTGAACTAAACGCCTTTGGATGTCATTTGTATGACCAATATAATATAGACCAGCTGACTTGCCATAGAGGATATAGACATTAAATTGCATACAAAATGTAAATGGTTATGGGTCCCGCTTCTAGCGGGATACTACTCCTCCACCCCGCGATTTAATTATATTCACATTTTAACATAAATCAACTATTATTATGACAATGAAAATCGTCCATCAAGAAGTTCAGGACGACCCCGAGCAACGCCAAAGGGTCGCCATTTTGGGTTTTGGCCGGGAAGGAAAATCTCTTTTAAAATTTCTCCACAAATCCCCTATTTATAAAAATAGTGAGATTGTAATTTGTGACCGCGATACCAATTTACGAATGCATGCCAATGATACGAATATTAAGTTCAAACTTGGAAAAGATTATTTAAAAAATCTTGATAGATTTGACGTCGTTTTTCGCTCGCCGGGCATACCGTATAATTTGCCCGAAGTTCAAAAAGCCATAAAAAAGGGGGTTAAATTTTCCAGCGCCACGCAGCTCTTCTTTGAAGAGCTGCGCAGACCAACGCAGACAAAACGCAGACTCGCGCAAAAAAACATAAAAATTATCGGCATTACCGGCACCAAAGGTAAAGGAACAACCGCCACCCTGCTCTATAAAATTCTAAAGAGTGTTTGCCCTGAGCGAAGTCAAAGGATTTATTTGGCGGGCAATATCGGCAAACCAGCGCTTGAATTGATTCCGCGTTTATCTGCGTCAAGTCAGCGTAAATCAGCGACCGCGATAGTGGTGCTGGAATTATCCAGTTTTCAGCTTCAGGATTTGAAGCAATCGCCGGAAATTGCCGTGGTTTTGGAAACATTTCCAGACCATATGGACACTCATAAAAATCTCCAAGAATATTTTACCGCCAAAGCCAACATTGCTAAATGGCAGAAAAAGACGGATAAAATATTCTATTTCAACGATAATCTTCGGAGTAAATGGATTGCTCAAAAAAGCCATGGTAAAAAAATCCCGGTTCAATGTCGGGACATCGGATGTCCTGATGTTAAAAATTTTTTGGGGACATCCAATATGCAAAAATCAATAAGAATTCCGGGCTTTCATAACGTCAGAAACGCCTTGATGGCTGCCGCTGTCGCTTTATCGCTTGGTTGCCCTAAAAATAAAATTATAAAAGTCGTAAAAAATTTCAGAGGAAATGAGCATCGATTGGAATTAGTGAGAGTAATAAAAATCGCCAATCAATCGCTGATTAAATTTGCGAATATTCGCGAATCGCATTCAAGAATGATTAGCGAAATAAAATTCTACAATGATTCTGCCTCAACCAACCCTCAAACTACGGCCGCAGCCGTCCGCGCCTTTAAAGAACCGAAGGTGTTAATCGCCGGCGGTAAAGATAAAGGATTAAATTACTTCCCTCTTGCCAATGCCTTAAAAAATTCCAATACAAAATTGGTTATCCTTTTCGGCGAAAACAAACATAAAATCGCGAAAGCGATTTTGGGTAGAAAGTATAAAGTAGCAAGTAGCAAGTATAACGTCGTATTGGTTAAAGATTTGAAATCCGCAGTTAAACTCGCCTACAAAACCGCTCGAAAACTAATTCCCCAATTCTCTAATTCTCCAATTATCATCGTCTTCTCTCCGGGAGCTGCCAGTTTTGGGATGTTCAAAGATTACGTGGATAGAGGCAAAAAATTTAA
>CAZAUC010000014.1:0-15500 GCA_964488305.1 uncultured Candidatus Saccharibacteria bacterium | reverse complement strand
CTTACGAGACATGGTCCTAAACCATGCGCGTCTGCCAATTCCGCCACGGGAGCTTTAACTTGACTTTTTATAAATTTTATGCTATCTTGGGAGTAATTTCAAGGTAGGAAATTTAGGTTATTTTCCGCCTTTTAATATAGATGATCTTTAAAAAGTATAAAAGGAAAAAAGTATAAAAACAATGCAGATTCGGCCGAATGGCCGAGAGGAGGAAAAAGATGAGCATAATGAATATTCTTTTGTGGGCTGCCATAATAGCAGTTTTTGGGGCATTAGCAGCAGCCTTAATTATTCTTTTCTTTAAAGAAGGATTGGTTGAGGTAAGTCCCAAAAGAGCGGTAGCGTATAAGAATATTTGGACAGGGAAGGCCTTTGCTCTGCTTCCAGGAATGCATCAGATTATCCCCGGTATCCATAAAAAACTCGTTGATTTGATAACTTTAGAAAATGAGCCATCAGACCCCGAAATCATAAAAGTTATCACGGCTGATGGGATACAAATAAGCGTTGATGCCATAATTTACACACAGCAGGTAGGCGGGGGTATAGAAGAAGAAGGAGAGCTTAGAGAGGCAATTGTAAACGTGGCAACAGTAATTGACTACGAGAAGAGGCGTAGCTTTATATGGGACAGGGTAAAAACATATATTCAAGAAGCCGTTGCTGGCATCGAAATGGATGAAATTTTTTCGAAGGACGAAACAAATAAAAAGATAATTGGCAAAATTAAGAGATATGTAAATCGGCAGTTGAAGGCAAAAATAGAGACAGAATGGGGAATAAAAGTTGAGGTGGGCATTGAAGATATAAAACCGCCTCAAAAATTATTGGAAGTAGCAGAAGAAGTTGCTACAGCCAAAAAGGAAGGACAGAAAATTAGAGAGAAAGCCATTGAGGCTGGCGTAGAGGCAGAGTTGGTTATGATCGGTGACATAGCTTACGATATCGCGATAGGTTTAGGTACTATGTTTAAAGGAGGGAAATGATGAACGCCAAGTGGATAATAGGGATAGTAGGAGGTATTACCGCCGTTTTGTTTCTAATTCTATCTAGCTGGTTGGCTGGGCCGGCGGGCTTAGTCTTTGGCGTTGCGGTGGTATCTGCTTTAATATTGCGCTTCGCTGCCTATCTGGGTTTATTTAACCTGCCAACTATGACGAGGAATTTAGCCAACTTTGTAATAGTAGTTGGTCTATTGTTTATTATGATAATTTGGTGGGCAAATGCTATAAATAAGCAGGTAGGGCAACAAGAAAAAGTGGCGGCGCAGAAAGACGTTGTTACAAGAAGCTTTATTCTTAAGCCAGGAGAAGAAATGTCGTATAAAATATCGCCTAAATATTGGTTTCGGATTTATTCCGAAGAGGATGTCAAGGCGACAACCTGGTCTGGTAGTATGTTTGATAATACCTCATGGCTTGGAGACGAAATTCGCGATGCAAACTTTAAACTCAAGTCATATGAGAAAGAAAAAGACGCAATTGTGATTATCACATTGCGCCCTAAGTGAAGAAAAAGCCCCGATGGATAAATCATCCAACGGGGCTTATTTTTATCCGAGTATTTTTAAGAAAATTAAGGCAAGGCCTTTAGAAATTAAAATAATAATGAATCCTATAACCGAATAGGTAATCGTATGTTTACCTTTATTGACTTTATCGGGGTTGTCCCGGGCAGTGAGAATTTGAAAACCGCCGATTAAAATCATCAGCGCTAAAATAGGAATACTGATGTAAATAAGATAATTGAGAACGTTATTGATAACTTGGATAAAGCTATTAGTGCCCAGAGGATTCTGAAGCGTGACGCTGCCGCCACCAGTTCCACCGCCGATGTCTAGTGCTAAAGCTTTATTAATAAACAAAGAAAAATTATTCATTTTCCGAAAATTTATTATTGAAAGAGATTAACCCCCTCAACCGAGGAGGTTAATCTCGCTCTTTAAATAATTTATGCTCCCGGAGAAGCCAAGAAGTTTCTGATAATGGTTTCAAAACCAACCGCCAGTAAAGCTACCACAATAGCGACAACGGCGTAAATCAGCTGATTTTTCGCTTTGGTAATCTTTTCGGCTTCGCCGCCGGCAGTCAGATAGTTGAAAGCTGCGAAAAGGATAAACATTACCGCTATAACAAAGAAAATAATGTAAACCCACCTGACGACGTTTCTTAATATATCAACCAAGCCGCCGACCGTCGTAGGACCAACCCGCGAAACCCCAGGGATATCACCTACTTGTCCAATAGCGACGTTTGCAGGAATTAACAGTAAACTGATGGTTGGAACAGTCATTGCCAAAGCGGCAATTTTCATTTTTGACAATTTCATATTTGATTAATCTAATTTAGTCCTCGACCTTTGCTAATGAATTTTATTACGTTTTTTTAATTTTAAATTCTAATCATCAGCGCCCGCCGCTCGTTTCCAAGAAATTCTGGATGATGGCCGTTACGCCGACCGACAACAGAGCTACGGCAATGGCAACGGCGGCATAAATCAGCTGATTGCGGGCAAGTCTGATTTTATCTGCCTGGTCGCCGGCTGTCAGGTAATTGAAAGCTGCAAAAATAATGAGCAGTACGGCAATGATGAAAAATAAAATGTAAACCCATCTAACGATATTGGCTATTACGTCTAATATGCCGCCGGCTGTTTCAATGGGCGATTCTTGAATTCCTAATTCCCCGGCCTCGGGTATGGTGCCTGGTGTAATCGCCGCTGAGATAAGCGGTAAAGAAACAAAACATATTATAAAAACTATAGAAGTAAATTTCTTCATCAGGAAGTTTCAATAAAACGATAAATAATATTTGCCGCGCCGACTGAAATTAGGGCAATGGCAATGGCCACGGCTGCCCAGAGAATTTGGCTGCGGGCGCTTTTGACTTTTTCCGGGTTGTCCTTGGCGGTTAAAAAGTTGAAGGCAGCTACCAGGATGAAAATAATCGCCACGATGAAGAAAATCGTGTAAGCATAACGGAGAATATTGGCTAAAATGTCAAAAATCTGTTCCGGGCTTTTTATCGGCGAATCCTCGGCCATTTCTTCTGCCTGTTGTTGAATGTCGTTATAACCGGTATTTCCGCCGCCTTGCCCATACTCAAATGGGCTTTGACCATACTCAGTGCCTAATGGATTCGGCGTGTAGCCTTGAGCGAAAACCGCATTATTCAGGGTAAAACCGAACAGAACGGAAATAACGAAAATTATTAATGATTTTTTAAGAATATTCATATTATTTAACACGATAATTTATTCCAGGGGCCGATTTTTAAACTACCCCAGTTGCCGCCTAATACTTTAATTAGTGTATCAATAATCAGCCAGCTTAGCAAGGCAATTAGAATGCCGATAACGGCGGCCGTAACGATTTGGCGACCCTTACTTACCCGTTCGGCAGAACCGCCGGCAGTCAAAATTGTTATGCCGCCAATCACGATCATTACCGCGGCCAGAGGGAAAACAAGGGACATTAACAAATCAATGATGTTTTTAATTAATTGCATTAAGTAGCACCAATTACAGGGAGGAGTGGTGCTTGTGCCGCACGGAACTAAAGCGGCATTCGCCATCAATGGCAACAATATTAAACCCATGCAGAGCCAAACGTATTTATTAAATAAAATCATAAACACTAATTAATGACCCAATAGAGCGTTAATTTCGTTCTGCGCTTTTTGCAGGGCATTTTCCGAGGCGATTTTACCTTCTAAGACTGATTCTATCATATCGGAAAAAATTTGTTTAACCGCGTTGTTGTCCGGCTGCGACCAAGAACGAGCCGTTAGCGCCTGCCTGGCAAAAACCCCCATTACCGTGTCATTCTTGTATTTTTCTATGAGGGTTCTTAGGGCCGGCGGTTTTTGGGCGGCTTGGAGATAGATTTCAGAAGCGTCCGGATTGGCAGTGGCATAAAGAATGAAGTTCCAGGCATAAGTTTGCTTCTTAGATTGATTGGAAACGGCTAAGCCCCAATAACCAGCGTAATTCACCGGCTGGGCTTGGCTGGAATCGGTAATCTGCGGCATTGGAGCAATACCGATGTCCAAATAGGGATTTTTCGCTCTGATTAAAGGAATTTGGGAGGCGTAATCAAAAATAACGGCGGTTTGCCCTTGGCTGAAGCTGTTTAAGGAATAAGTTAGGTCGTCGTTCCATGTATAGTAAGCACCGGAGGGATTGGCGAACTGAAGATAAAAATTAAAAGCGGTTAGGGCTTCAGGGCCGAAAGACATTCTTCCCTGCTGGAGAGTCATTGGATTGCCAAATTGCATCATTAAAAGACTTATCATATCCGAAGCGGCGTGAACGCTTTTTTCTGAACCGCCTATGGCCGCCGCCGCTTTACTGACTTGGTTAAGAACGTTTAGTTGCCTGAGCTTGGGGATTAAGGATTGGAATTCCGACCAAGTGCTTGGCGGAGCGGTTACGGCTTTGGCGTCAAAAATATCTCGGTTATAAATGAATGCCAGCGTGTCAACGTATAAGGGCAGGGCATAAACCCTGCCGTCGCCAACGAAATCCTGTTCAACTACCTTGGGAAAGAGTTGTTGGAGCTGGCTCAAAGGAAACAAACTTACCGGGAAAGGCGCAATTTTATCGTAATGCTTTGGCAGCCAAGCGCTATGGAACATGAAGATGTCCGGCGCCTGACCAGTGGCTAAAGCATTGATGAGAGTTTTTTCATAATATTCCGCGTCGTCAAATTCGCGATAATTAATCGTGATGTTTTTGTCTATTTTTGAATATTCATCAACTAATAGATTAATGGTGCTGAAATTGCCGCCGCCAATTACTCCCCAGACGTTTAGTTGAAGCTGATTATCGGCGCTGTAGCCAGAGCCGCCGCCAGATTTTTTAAGGCCGGGAATAACACCGATAAAAATCAGGACGAAAAATAAGACGGCGATTGCGGCGATGCCGATAATAATGATTTGTGTACGAGTAAGATTCATGCTGCTTCGTTGTATCGATACCAATATACAAATTAATGCGAATTATACAAATTGTTTTGCGGCTTCGTAATAAATATTCGTATCATTGGTATAATTCGTATATTCGCATCGATACTTATAGGCATACGATGCCTGCCACTTTGTCTCCTTCTTTTAATCTCATAATTTTAACGCCGGAGGTGGCTCGGCCGGCTGTTCGGATATCCGATATTTTAGTTTTGATAATTTGTCCTTTACTGGAGAGAGCGAGTAATTCTTCTTCGTCGCTAATAATTTTAGCGCTGATTATCTTGCCGGTTTTTGAGGTTACTTTGGCGGTTTTAATTCCCTGCCCGCCGCGACTCTGAATTTTATACTGGTTGAGCGGCGTTTGTTTGGCAAAGCCGTTCTCGGTTACCACCAGCAATTTGTCTTTTTTCGCCTGCGGCTTGTCGTCTGCGGTTTTCCCTCTTTCGCCTATTTTAATTATATCAAGTCCTGCCACAAAGTCATCCTTTTTAAGCTTGATGGCTCTCACGCCGGCAGCGGTCCTCCCCATCTGCCTCAATTGCGATTCTTTAAATCTGATTGCTTGGCCTTGTCCGGTCGCTAAAATAATTTCGTCTTTTCCCGAGGAAAGCTTCGCCCATTTAAGCTGGTCATCTTTTTGGAGGTTTATGGCGATTAAGCCGCTGCGCCTGACGTTGCTGAAATCTTCCAACGACGTCTTTTTAATTACTCCTTTTTTGGTCGCCATAACCAGGCATTGCGAATCGTTAATCGTTAAGCGTTTATCGCTTAACTCTTCGCGCTTCGCGCCTTGCGATTTACCGTCATTGGCGTAGGCGACGATGGCGTTAATTTTTTCATCCGTCGGAATTTCCAGAAAGTTTTGAACAACTTTGCCTTTGGCCGTGCGGGAGCCGGCGGGAATTTCATAAACTTTTGTCTGAAAAGCCCTGCCGCGGTCGGTGAAGAGTAGAATATTATCGTGGGTATTGGCCGAAATAAAATGAGCGATAAAATCTTCACTGCTTACTTCGGAACCGACGATGCCTTTACCGCCTCGGCGCTGTACGCGGATGCTTGTCGGCGACACTCTTTTAATATACCCGCTCTGCGAAAGCGTGATGACGACTTCTTCCTTGGGAATGAGGTCTTCTTCCCTGAATTCCTTAAGTCCGGTTGCCACCACCCTTGTCCGGCGTTCGTCGCCGTAAAGCTTCTTTATTTCTGAAAATTCTTCCCTGACAACGCCGAGGATTTTCTCCGGGCTTTTCAGGAGCTGTTGTAGCTCGCTGATTAATTTCTTCTTTTCTTTTAATTCATCTTCAATCTTCTGACGTTCTAGGGCGGCCAGGGTTTGAAGACGCATTTCCAAGATGGCATTCGCCTGGATGTCGGTCAGGGCGAATTTTTTCGTCAAATTCCGGCGGGCGTCTTCACGGTCCTTTGATTTTTTAATGGTTGAAATTACTTGGTCAATCGCCGACAGGGCCTTGGATAATCCCTCCAGGATATGGCTTCGCTCTTTTGCCTTATTTAGGTCAAATTTCGCCCGGCGTTCCACTACCAGTCGGCGGTGTTCCAAGTGCGCCCCCAAAATATCTTTGAGGGACATAAGTTGCGGCTGGATACCGTCACTTAAGGCAATCATATTAAGATGAAAATCTTTTTGCAGGTCGGTATATTTATAAAGCTGATTCAGGATTTTTTGCGGCGGCACGTCATTTTTAAGTTCAATAACAATTCGTAATCCTTCACGGTCACTGCCATCTCTTAAATCACGAATTCCTTCAACTTTTTTCGCTTGGACCAGCTCCGCAATTTTGGTAATAAGTTCTGATTTGTTAACCTGATAAGGAATTTCGGTTATGACGATGTTAAAACCGCCTTTTCGTTCTTCAACCTCGGCTTTTGCCCGGCAGGTAATCGGTCCGCGGCCCGAAGCATAAGCCTCGGCGATGGCCTTTTTATTATAAATAATGCCGCCGGTCGGAAAATCCGGCCCCTGGACGAATTCCATTAAATCTTCATTGGTGGCCTTGGGATGGGCGATTAGATAAACAAGAGCGTCAATGACTTCACCTAAATTATGAGGAGGGATATTAGTCGCCATTCCCACGGCGATGCCAACGGAACCGTTTAGCAGAAGGCCCGGAAGTTTTGCCGGCAGAACTTTTGGTTCTTGTCTGGTGGCGTCATAATTAGGCTGCCAGTCAACGGTATCTTTTTCAATGTCAAAAAGAAGTTCTTCGGAGACCTTGGAAAGTTTGGCTTCGGTATATCTTTGGGCCGCCGGAGAATCGCCGTCAATAGAACCAAAATTACCTTGTCCGGTTATCAAAGGATAGCGCAGCGAAAATTCCTGGGCCATTCTGGCCAAGGCATCGTAAACGGCCATATCGCCGTGCGGGTGGTAGCGCCCAAGACAAGAACCTACGACAGTCGCCGATTTTCTGAACTTGGCGCCGTGAGTCAGTCCATCTTCCCACATCGTCCATAATATCCGGCGCTGAACCGGTTTTAACCCGTCTCTTACGTCCGGCAAGGCGCGGGAAACTATAACGGACATTGCGTAATCCAAATAAGACTCTCTTAGTTCATCGGTTATTTCGCGTTTTTTGACTTTGCCGATTTTATTGGAATCTTTATCCATAATTTTATTCTATGATGACGGTTCTGCTTTTGGTTATTTCCAGAAAAATATCTCTGATTTTTTCTTTAAGCGATTGGAAAATAATAGTCAGGCCATTTTTGAAAATTTGCCAGAATCCGACGGCTGGCTCTTTGACCTCGGCGTTGTCGCCGGGCGGCCTGGTGGTAAAATTAATGTACATAAGCCATAAGCCAATGACCAGAATTATTGAAACGGCGCTTGCGCCTACCAGCCAGCGCTTTCTCGTTTTTTCGTCGGAATTTCGAATGTTTTCCAGCAAAACACTTAATCCTTTAAACATTCTTTTTTAAGATTAATTAAAAATTTCCCTTCAATCACGCTTTTAGAATAATTAATTCGGTTTTTTTCGTGTTGCTTAAATCTTTCTTTTTAATAGTCAGTTTTTCCTGGGGGAACGCTCTGCCTGCTTTTTGCCCGTTGAATTCTTCCAGAAGCTTCTCAATTTTATCAGCCGGTCTTTTCAGTGAAGGAATTTTAAAAAATGAGGGAATGACAACTTTGGGCTGAATCTGCTTTATTAGCTTGGCCAGCGATTTTTGGTCAATAAACGGCGGTCCGCCGGCCGGTACAAACACGATGTCAATTTCTTCCAGATGTTCCATAATCGTCGGCTCGGGTATTTCTGAGAGGTGTCCCAAAAAACAGAGTTTAAGACCCTCCGCTTCCAATAAATAAAGGGTTTTAAAAAATTTATCGGAGGACTCTTTGGGTAACATAAAACCCACGGCATTGACGTCTTTAATATTGTATTCTCCCGGACCGCAAATCAGTTGTCCGTTGTCGGTCTGCGGCTGGTTGTTTAGCGGGAAAGATGAAATTGTCTTTAAAGTTAAATCGGCCTTGAAGCGGGGCGGGGTTAAACCGGTTTTATTGTCAAAAGGGTCGGTTAAAATGACAAAATCACCGCTTTGGAGTTTAAAACAACCCTCACCGTAAAAAGTAATAACCATATAATTAAAATTTCTAAATTCTAACAGTTTTAATTTCTAAATAGTTCCTAACCATTCAAAAATTAGTTATTAAGTTTAATTAATTAATTTAATTATACTCCGCTTTAATTGGATTTTCAACCCGGCAGTGAGCCAGGCGCGGCGCCTTCCGCGGCGTTATTGCTTTAATTTTTGTTCTCTCTTTGACAACCTTTATATTTTTGGGGTGGATGTTGATTCAAGGAAAGCGTTTAAACATTATTTTGCTCGGTCTACTGCTGGGCCAACGATAAAATCCCCCGAAATTTCGGGGGATTTTATTTTTTAAACCGAGCTCAGATTAAAAAATTATCTTTCTTCGGTCTGTTCTCGGAATTTTTCCAGCAGATAAGCGGCGTAATCTTTACCACCTAAACCAAAAGCAATACCGCCGGCCAATGCCAGCATGGCGATTAAACCGGTAATAAGAGTGTTAAGAATGGTAGCGGCAATGCCGATTTGAATCAGAGCGGCCAAAAATCCGAAAATGACCACTACCCACCAGGCAAGCGTTCCCAAAAATTTTGGGTTGTGGAGTCTGGCGCTGGACACTGAAGCCCTGATAAGGCCTTTAAGAAAGTTGGCCAACAGGATAGCAGCCAACATTATTAAAACCGCTACGATAATATTTGGGATGTAAGAAATTACGTCTCTCAGGAAGAGAGATATTCCGTAAAGTCCCAAAATGTCGGCTATCGCCAAAATAAACACTATTAACAGAAACCAATAAATCAGGAGACCGAGAAATTTACCAGAATTGATTCTAAGGCCGGCTCTCTCAAAGAAAGGCCCGAGCCCCAATTTTTTTAAAAGAGAATCAACCTTAAGGGCGTTGACGATTCTTTCCACCACCGTACCCAATCCCGAGGCAACGATTAAACCGACGATAATCAGGATTATGGCGCCGATAAGAGAAGGTAGAAAATTAACAACGCCGGCCCACACGCTCTGAAGTGAGTTTAACAATATTTCAGTCCAATTTTGAGCTCCCATATCTTTGAAATTCTCGCGGGATTTTGCGCTGACCCGCGAAAAATTTTAATACGCTCGACCTTTATGCTTTCATTATAACCGCTAAATATCATCAGTGAAACCTGTGGCTGTGGATAACTGGCTCTGTAAATTGCTTTCAAAAACCGCGGTCTCATTAATCCAACGACTCATTCGCCGTTTGGTTCTTGGCCTCGCTCCCGAACATATAAATCTTTATGTGTTCGGACCGTGCCCGTTCGGCCCCCGAGGCATTTTTCAAGTAATTTGCCGTGCTTAGGATGTAAAAATAAATATATTAGTTTGGCGAATAACGGAAAAATGCTATAATTAAAATATGGTACGATTGCTTTTGAAATTAGCCATCGCCTTACTCTCCAATTTAATCGGCTTGTTGGTGGTCACCCGTTTCATTGAAGGATTTGAAATCGTTCCCGGTTTTGAGAGTTTTTTCTTAGTGGCCGGCATTCTCACTTTTCTTAATATATTTATTAGGCCATTCCTCAAATTAATTTTGACTCCGGTCATAGTATTAACTCTTGGCTTCGCCACTTTCCTGGTTAATGCCTTAATGATTTTTATGCTTGACAAATTTTTGACAAATATTACCATAAGCGGAACGCTTTCCCTTGTTTACGCTACCGTAATTATTAGTTTAATTAACATAGTTATTAATTTTTCAGGTAAAAAAATACTTAAAGATTAAAGCAGGACATATGCTTATTTCCATTGCCCAAGTCGTTATTTCTATTGTTTTAATTATTCTTATTTTACTTCAGGAACGTTCCTCCGGACTTTCCGGCGTTTTTGGCGGCGGCGAAAGCGAATTTTACGCGAAGAGGCGGGGCATGGAACGTTTAATTTTCATCGCAACCATTATTTTAGTGGTAACTTTTGCGGCCCTGTCGCTCTTAAATCTCTTTTCCTAAACAAAGAGGCAAAAACCTGGCGCTGATTCATTAATGAAGATTTTTCTTCAAATAATTAAAACTTTCTCCAGAAACGAACGCCTGATTTTTATCTTGGCCGGTTTGATATTCGTCGTCTCTTTCATCTTTATCGCGTTCAATTTTTTTTATCAGTGCACAAATTTGGTGCCGGTTTCCGGAGGCCAATATATTGAGGGGTTGGTGGGCCAGCCGAGCTTTATTAACCCCGTTTTAGCCGGCGGCAATAATCCGGACGGCGATTTGACGGAATTAATATTTAATAACCTTTTGGCTTTATCTGAAAATTATAAGACGGACGAAAGCGGTTGTGTATGGAACGTTCGTCTAAAGGAAGGATTATTATGGGACGACGGCCAGCCCATCACCAGCGACGACGTCATTTTCACCCTAAGAGTCATTCAAGACCCCGACAGCCATTCTTCTCTTTCCTCTGTTTGGCAGGAAGTGAGTGCTGAGAGAGTAAGCGAGCGGGAAGTGAAATTAACATTGCCGGAGATTTACGTTTTTTTCAAAAGCAATCTCAAGAATTTAAAAATAATTCCCAAACATATTTTTGCTTCAATACCAGCCGCCAACTTCCGATTGTCGGATTTTAACCTTGAACCGGTAGGTAACGGACCCTTTAAATTTTTATCTCTCAAAAAGGAACACTCTGGTTTTATCTCGGAATACCAATTGATTCGCAACGAAAAATATTCCGGCCAAAAACCTTATTTAAAAAAAATAATTCTTAAATTTTATCAGAACGAAGAAGAATTAATTAAAGCTTTTAATTCCGGAACGATTGATGGATTCGGGGGTTTGGATGAGAAAGAAATTTCCAGGATTAAAATTAGCAGTCAGATTTTTGAGGTCAGGATGCCGCGCTATTACGCTGTTTTTTTCAACCCCTACAGCCACGGCGCTTTAGAGGATAAAAATGTCCGTTTGGCCTTGAACTACGCCACTGACAGAGAAAAATTGATTAGGGAGATTTTTGGCGGTCGGGCCATTCCCGCAGAGGGTCCTCTGGTGCTGGGAATGAACGGATACGACGCCGAAGTTTATCCGGAAGAAACGTTTTCTTTGGACGAGGCGGGTGAGATTCTGGAGGCTGATGGTTTTGAAATGAATAACGAAGGTATCCGCGAAAAGAAAGTCAATAAGCAGACTGAGCGATTGGAATTTAATTTGGTGGTGCCGGACATATCATTTTTAGTCCAGACTGCGAATTTGATTAAAGAGGATTGGATTAAAATAGGCGTGAAATTGAATCTGATAATCAGATCGCCGCAGGAAATTAACGATGAATTCATCAAAACGCGCAATTACCAGATGATACTTTTCGGCAATATCTTTGAAAATGGCGACAGCCCAGATTTGTATTCATTCTGGCATTCGGCTGAGCGATTTTATCCGGGACTAAACTTATCGCTTTATGAGGATGAAACGGTTGACGCTCTCATTGAGTTAGTAAGAGAAACCCTGAACGACTTAAAGCGCCAAATTGGATTGTCAACGCTCCAATCAATGATTATTCAGGATTATCCGGCCGCATTTCTCTTTTCGCCCCACTATCTTTATGTCGCCAAGGGTTGGCTGAAGGGATTTAATGAAGTATTTATTTCTTCAACCAGCCAGCGTTTTCAGAACGTTGAGAAATGGTACGTGAAAACCGCCAGAGTTTTTAAGTAAAGGGCTTGACCTAAGCTTTGTAAGCAAAGAACAAAATTTAGTAGTCAAATCTTTACCCAGCACATAACTTCATGTATTATGTATATTTATTGAAAAATTGCGTGAAACTTGAAATATATATTGGATATACTGATAATTTAGAGAGGAGGTTAAAAGAGCGGATTAAAAATAGCCTTATGTGAAGTTATGTGCTGGGTGCTCAGTTTTATCACCCCGCCAAAATTTCAACATAATATAATGGTAGATTTTAAGATAAAAATATTTTATTGTTTATCGTACCACCCCGCTAAATTCAGAGAAATTTAAGCGGGGATATAATTGGCATGGATATTAAAAAATATAAACAACTTGCTAAACTCATACGGGATAACGAAATTTATAAAGTTTACGACTTGCCGGAACTTGAAGATATAGAGGTTTCTTTGACCGAACTCCATCCGAACAAATCAACAAAAGGGCATTCCCATAACGATATTGACGAAGTTTACATTTTCATTCAGGGCAAAGGCGAGATGGAAATCGCTCAAAAAACCATTAAGGTAAAAGCTGGCGACGTGGTGCCGGTTGAAGAAGGTAAATTTCACCGCGTCCATAATAAAGGCAAAGAAGACCTGAAATTTTGGGCTATCTTTGAAAAATACGAAGGAAGGGGAAAGTGAGTGGAACGGATGCCTGTCTGACGGAACCGCGGTCGGCTCGCTCCAGCGGCTCGCCGCCGCTTGACTCTCGCCCCGCGGCTCTCGCTTCGCTCGAGACCAAACCCGCGTGGCTCCGAGACTCGCCCGACTTGCCTTCGGTAAGCCGAAGGCGGGCGGGCATTCCGCACGACAGGCATCCATTCCATATAGATTGATTGATGGGCGAGTGGCGGAATGGCAGACGCGCACGCTTCAGGGGCGTGTAGGAGAAATCCTGTGGAGGTTCAAATCCTCTCTCGCCCACTAATTCTTAGGATTAATATGGAACTAGTTACACAAATTTTTGGTTGGATCGGGGCTTTTCTAGTTGTTTTTGCATACTTTCTCGTCTCATCTAGGAAAGTGGATGGAAGTAATAAGATTTATCAATTAATGAATTTTCTAGGCGCTGTAGGCGCAGGCATTAATGCTTTTACCAATAAGCGTGGCCGCCTTTTGTTATACAGGTTGTCTGGGGTATCATCGCATTACTTGCGTTAATCAGATTAATTAAGAAAAATAAATTTACTATATGATTAAACAAAAACAAAAAAGAATGGTTCGACAGGGACTTCGACTGAGCTCAGCCGAGCGTCCTATCATTAGGAAAGGAGAGCCGACAATTCGCTTCGCCGCTCTGGGCGGCATGGAAGAAATCGGCCGCAATATGATGTTTTTTGAATATCAGGACGAAATCATTTTGATTGACGCCGGCTTTCAGTTTCCCGAAGAAGCCACCCCGGGCATTGATTACATCATTCCCAACGTATCTTACCTGGAACAGAAAAAGAAAAACATCAGAGCCTTGATTATCACTCACGGCCATTACGACCACATCGGCGCCATTCCCTACATTATAGAAAAGCTTGGCAATCCGATGATTTTTACCACCGCCCTCAGCAAAGAAATTATCGCCAGACGTCAGGAAGATTTCGTCAACGTTCCGAAGCTTAATTTTCAAATCGTAAAACCGGGCGAAACACACCGGCTCTCGCCGAATTTCAAGGCGGAATTTTTCGGCGTGACCCACAACATTCCCGAGGGCGTCGGCATAATTTTAGATACGCCTGTCGGTAGAATCGTCCACGCCGGCGAATTTAAATTTGATTATGACTCCGAGGGTAAAGCGCGCGGTCTGGAAGTTTGGGAAAAAATAGGCAAGCAAAAGGTCCACACTCTCCTGCTTGAATCCACCGGCGCCGAAGAACCCGGTTATTCAATGTCCGAAAGAGTAGTGGAACAGGAAATAGAAAAACTTTTCAAAAAAGCCACCGGTCGGATTATTCTCGGCACTTTCGCTTCGCTTTTGGACCGACTGGGCGAAATTATAAAAATTGCCGAGCGTATGAACAAAAAAGTGGCTATCAGCGGTTTGTCAATGAAAACCAACATTCAGATTGCCCGCAATCTCGGCTTTATAAAAATTAAAAAAGGCACGATTATTTCTCTGGATGAAATTCATAAACACAAAGACGACAAATTGGTAATTCTTTGTACCGGCGCGCAAGGCGAGCCCAATGCCAGCCTGATGAAAATCGCCAACGGCGAACACCGTCATATCCAGATTAAAAAAGGCGACATGGTCATTCTTTCGTCGTCAGTCGTGCCGGGCAACGAGCGCAGCGTTCAGATATTAAAAGACGACATTTCGCGCCAGGGCGCTTTGGTTTACCACTATAAAATGATAGACATTCATTCTTCGGGCCACGCGCCGCAGGAAGAGCTTAAGGCCGTAATGAAAATGGTCAAGCCGAAATTTTTCCTGCCTATGCACGGTTATTATTTTATGAGATGGCGGAACGCCCAAAATGCGCAGGAAGCGCTGGGCCTTAAACCGGAAGAAACGATTTTAATTGATAACGGACAGGTTGTTTTATTTACGAAGAATTCCGCCAAAATAACGGACGAAATGCTTCCGGCTTATTACGTGATGGTTGATGGTCTGGGCGTGGGTGACGTCGGCGAAGTGGTTTTGCGGGACCGCCGGGTTCTGGCGCAGGAAGGAATGGTGGTGGTTATCGCCACCTTGGACCGTCATAACGGCAAATTTTTGAAAAATCCGGACATTATTTCGCGCGGCTTCATTTATCTGAAGGAGAACAAGGAATTCGTGGAAGAATTGAGGAAGCGCATTCGCAATTTAGTCAGCCGCATTCCCCGACACCAGCAACTGGAAACAGATTACATTAAATCTTTGATGCGCGACCAAATCGGCCAATTTTTGTATAATAAAACCAAGCGCCGACCCATGGTTCTGCCGGTGATAATAGAGGTATAATTTAAAAATCAAAAATCAAAATGCAAAATTTTGGTGTTTCGCTTCGCGAAAATTTTAACATTTTACATTGTCACTTTTCATTTTGATATTTACATTTTAAATTTTTATGAAACCTATTTTAATTTCCGGCGTTCAGCCTACAGGAAAGCTTCATATCGGAAATTATCTTGGAGCTTTAAAAAACTTCGTTGATTTACAGAATTCAGGAAAATATCAATGTTATTTTTTTGTTGCCGATTTACACGCTTTAACCGAAAATCCCAAGCCCGAAGATTTAAACCAAAATATTATTGACCTTGCGGCCGACTTTCTGGCCAGCGGGCTTAAACCCGCCAGTGGTGAGCTTGCC
>CAZAUC010000013.1:9882-17093 GCA_964488305.1 uncultured Candidatus Saccharibacteria bacterium | reverse complement strand
AAACTTCTCCATCCTTTTATGCCCTTTATTACCGAAGAAATTTGGCAACAATTACCCATTCAACGCGGTTCAGGGCGAAATAAAAATAAAAATTTATTAATGATAGAAAAATGGTGAAAATAATGCCAATCTACGAATTTATGCGAATACTGCGAATGTAAATTTATTTGCGGTATTCGCATGCGATTAGCATTGTTCGCATTATGATAATATTCTTCATGCTTCTCGGTCTTCTGCCTTCTTTCGCCTGGCTTTTCTTTTTCTTGAAAGAAGACGTTCATCCTGAGCCAAAAAAAGTGATTGCCTGGGTTTTTGCCTTGGGCGCTTTGAGCACCATCTTGGTCATTATTACCCAGACAGCCCTTCAGGACGCTCTGCAATTTTTCCAAATTAAAGATTACGACCCGATTTCCTTTTTTTCTTTGGGAATCATAGAAGAGGTGTTTAAATTCCTGGCCGCTTACGTCGTAATAAGAAGAAGCCGGTTCTTTGACGAACCCATGGATGCCGTGATTTATATGATTGTCGCCGCCTTGGGATTTGCGGCCGTGGAAAACGTGGCTGTAATGGTTAATATTTCAGCCGTCTCCGAAGCATTAGGCGTCATTACCCTTCGTTTTGTGGGCGCCACCTTGCTTCACGCATTAAGCTCCGGGCTGCTTGGTTATTACTGGGCCAAAGGAATTATTCTAAGCCGCAAAATCAAAGCTGAAACCGAACCGCCCTGCCGCTTGTACGGCGCCCAGCCAAAATTATTGCTCTTTAAAGGCATTGTCTTCGCCGCGCTCTTGCATATGATATTCAATTGCCTTATAATGGTATCCAAAGACGTAATAATTTATCCGATACTATTCTTAATCATCGCGGCTCTGTTTATTTTTTGGGATTTTGAAAAAATAAAGGGCTTTGTTTCCCGCTGAGCGGGAATTACAAAACCTTTACCCCGCCTACGGCGGGGTGCTCATAATTATAAATTAATTTTTGCGCTTTCGCTTAAAAATTCATATAATCAAGGCATGGATAAAGACACTAAAAATTTTTTTGAAAAACTTTCAGGACTTAACGTTGAGGATGAAGGTGAAGAATTTAAGCCCGAAATAACTAAATTTTCCAAGAAGAATTCCGGAGAAGAATCAATTGAGGAAGAAGGAACCCTTGGCGATATGTTTGAAGAAGCCGAAGGCGAACTGGCAGTTGACGTTTATCAGACGCCGATTGCTTTTATAATTGAATCAACCATTGCCGGCGTTAATCCGGAAGATATTGATATTTCCACTACGCCTGAATCAATCACCATTAAAGGCAAGCGGGAAAAGGTGGAAAGGGTAAAAACGGAAAGCTATATCCATCAAGAATGTTATTGGGGAAAATTTTCGCGAACCATTATTTTGCCCCAAGAAATTGACCCGGACAAAGTTCAGGCCAATATCAAAAACGGCGTCCTAAAAGTCAGTTTACCAAAACTCAACAAAGGCAAACCCAAAAAAGTAAAAGTGAAGTTTGAATAAAAAATCTTCCGCTTCGGAAGATTTTTTATTTAGTGCCCGGGGTGGGATTCGAACCCACAAACTCTTTCGAGTCAAGGATTTTAAGTCCTTTGCGTAAACCGTTCCGCCACCCGGGCAAACAATAGTATTGTAGCCCCGCCAGTTGGCGGGGCACTGAATTTTATCTAAATTTTTAAGATTTTATCTTGAAAATTTAGATAAAATTCGTGAGGCCTGGGTGGGAATCGAACCCACGTATAAAGGTTTTGTTCCCGATTTGTTCCCGATGTAATATCGGGACTACAAATCGCAATCCCGCATAAAATTTTGGCCTTGAGGCGTCGGTGGGAATTGCACCCACGTATAGCGCTTTTGCAGAGCGCCGCCTTACTACTTGGCTACGACGCCAAAATTTTTGTGCGGGGCAGACCGCCGCCGCCTTGTTATTTATTTCTTTATTTTATCTTTTAGTAATAATTTTTCAACCTCGGCTGCTTTTTCCAATCCCCTATCAATTTTAAAAATAATTTGCGGCATTGGTTTAATGTTAATTTTTTTCATTAGAAGATACTGCAGGTGGCTGCGATTTTTCTCCAAGATTTTCAAAACCGACTGATAATTCTGCGGTATACCCTCGGCGCATTGTTCCAAAGAACGGGCTGGGCAGCCGTCGCAGGGAGACAAAACGCTGAAATTAACAATTGCCTGACTCAATTTCCTATCAATTTCCACGCTGGTAATCGTCATCAAACAGCCGGCAAAATCAATTTCTCTTAAAATAATTTTACCCAATTCTTCTTGTATTAAACTGGCAACGCGTTCTTGACGATGCTTCATGAACAATAAATCAAAATTCAAAAATCAAAATGTAAAATTCAGGTATTTCGCCTGCGGCAAAAAAAATAAAGATATTTTAGAATTTAAATTATTTTAACATTTTACACTGTCATTTTTCATTTTGATATTTACATTTTGCATTTTAGTATATTAGTTGGTCGCCGACGTTAATGGCCGTCCCTGAATCCAACAGCAAGCCGCATTCTGAACCCTCACCAACTTCTTTAACATCTTGTTTTTTGCATTGTAGATTGATGATTTTCCCCTCACCAATAGCCTGTTCTTGTCTCTGAATTTGAACCTTTGAATTACCCGTGAAGAACCCGCCAATGACCCTGCCGCCAACAATCTGTTTTCCCTCTTTTTTGCCGAAAACTGCCAGAATTTCAAGCTGGCCTTTAATTGCCGGTTCTTCAAATTTTTTAAATTCCTCCTCCAAACTTTTCAGTAATTCGTAAATGATTTCCGAAGTGATGATTTTCACGCCTTGGGCTTTGGCTAAACTCTCCGCCGCTTTGCTGACTTTGGTCTTGAAACCGACAATTATTGAATTTGTATTTTGAGACAGCTTAACGTCGCCATCATTGATATCACCCACTGACTCATCAATTATTTTGCCATTGGGGAACGTTTTAATTATTCCCGCCAAGGCTTCCAATGAACCGGAAACGTCGGCTTTTAAAATAAGGTTGATTTTTTGCTCCATCGGTTCTTCCAGCTTTTCGGGTATAACCGGCACGGTTAATTTTTGTTCTTGTTCCTGTGGAATTTGAATTTCCGCTAAATCTATTTTTCCGCTGAAAAATTCCTCGCCGATTTGAGGCAAATTTTCAAAACCGATAATCAAAGCCGGGCTGGAAGGTGAAAGCTCGTTTACTCGTTCGCCCAAAAAGTTTTCCAGAATTTTTATTTTTCCGGCGGCGCTGGCCGTGGTAATTTCATCGTTAATTTTCAAGGTACCGTCCCTGACGACGGCGATGGCGGTCAAGCCGCGGCGTTTGTCCATCTTTGACTCAATAATTACGCCTTTAGCCGAAGCTTCCGGATTATAAACTAACTGTTCTAATTCAGCCGCCAATAAAATCAAATCCAAGAGCTCATTAATCCCTTCGCCGGTTTTGGCAGAAATTGCCTGCCAGCTGATGTTGCCGCCTGAGGCTTCCAATAAAACGTCCGCTTCCATCAATTCTTTTTTTATTCTTTCAACGTCGGCGTTGGGCTTATCAATTTTATTAATGGCCACTATAAAAGGAGTTTGGCTTTCCTTTAAGATTTTAATCGCTTCCTTAGTCTGAGGTTTTACGCCCTCGTCGGCTGCTATTACCAAAATTCCTAAATCCGCTATTTTTGCGCCGCGCGCCCTCATCTTTGAAAAAGCTTCATGGCCGGGCGTATCAATAAAAGTAATACGTTTTACCTGATTTGAATCCGCCGAGTGGTGAGCTATTTCGTAGGCGCCGATTGACTGAGTAATACCGCCCGCTTCTTTTGCCACGACATTGGTCTTGCGAATAAAATCCAGCAGGGCGGTCTTGCCATGGTCAACATGTCCCATCACGACGACTATCGGCGGTCGCGGTAATAGGTTTTGGTTTCTGGTTTTTAGGTTTTGGGTTTTTTCCATATCTTGTAAATCCCGTACGACAACTGCAATAGCAATTTATTGCTTAATTCATAATTACTGTTATAATCAACATGGATTGTCATATTCGGCGCAGGAAAGAGAGGTTAAACATTAATAAATTGAATTAAACGCATCGCAGTTGCTCTACGGGATAAAGTTAGCAAATTTTTGAGATAATGACAAGCAATTTTGGAGGAGTGCCGGAGCGGTCTAACGGAGCGGTTTGCTAAACCGTAGGGGCGTAAAAGTCCCTCGTGGGTTCAAATCCCACCTCCTCCGCATTAAATTATATTGTTAGAAATTTTACCGGGCCGGCGTATGATGGTGGTACGCCTGCTTTGGGAGCAGGTAGACTGGGTTCGATTCCCAGCGGCCCGACGAAAATTTTTACTACAACCCAATTTAGTCATATATGATGCGATCGCATCATATATGACTAAATTGGTTTTGTGTTGTCATCTCAATCTACACCATCAATCTGCTTTACCAAAACGCCCCGTTTTAGCGGGACGTTTTGGTAAAGCATCCAAATATTATCTATTTCAGGTCAAATTCTTCCATTATACTGTTAAACTTATTGTTTAAATCGTTAATTGCCTGCGCCTCGCCGTTAATTTTAGCAATTAATTCATCTGTTTTATCGCCGTCAGTTATTCCTAAAAATTTATCTCTTAAAACTTCCAAGAGTTGAGTTAAATAATCATTATAAATAATCAATCGGCTGATTAAAGCCGTTTCCGAACTAACCGCCTCTAAAGCGATTTGGCTTGCCGATGGCGGAGAGATTTCAGATAAATTTCTCGCCATTTTTTCCAATTGGACAGAAAGGCCAATGGCTTTTTCCCTGGCCTGACGATTACGTTCCAGTTCTTGAGAAGTTAAAGCGAGGGCTTCGCTGTATTTACGCTCACTGTCAAGGTAAGCAATTTCATCAAGGTTGTCGGCTGATTGGTTTGAAAGATTAACGATATCCTGGGCAATCAAGGAAGCCTCTTGACGGGCTTGTAAAAAATCGTCGGGTACGTCTTTGGCGTCTACGAACAAAAATCTTGCCACAAAGTAACCAATCAAAATGATAATCAGGAAAACAATTAATAGCCTGACGCGTCGCGGTATTTTGCGATAAAAATTACCAATCATTGTAATATGCTTAATTTAGCACTAAACCTTGAAAAAAGCAATAAACGATGATAAATTGAGATAAAAATAGGCGGGATTAGTATAGTGGTAGTACGACTCCCTTCCAAGGAGTAAGCGCCAGTTCAATTCTGGTATCCCGCTCAGGAATATTGATAAAACAAAAACGGGTTCGGCTTGCCCCGTAGGGTCGCCTTAAGCGACTCCTGCGGGGTTCCCATCACCCGCTCAAATTGCTAAATCCAAAAGAACTTCTTCGTAATCTAATTTGCCAGATTTGACCATTATATCGTAGTCGGCTAATTTTCGTATTAATTTGTCCGGCAGTCGTTTTAAACTCGCCAAAATATTGAAAATTTTAATCGGTTCCTCCTGGCCGATAAATAATTTTTCCAAAGCCGTAATCTTTTCCGACGGTAGACGCCCGCCGATAACCATATTAATGAAAGTAAAAATGTTCGGAGATTGATATGGGTAGCTGCCTATTTTTTTTAATTTTTCTAAATCCAATATTAAATCTCGGGGAAGCAAAGACAATTTATCCAATTCATTAACTAAACCCCAGGTATCTCCTTTAAAAACTTCCGCCAAAAAATTTATGACTGCCAGGGTAAGCGATAAATTTCGCTCCCGCATTTCTTTTTGCATGAAAAGATACCAGACATCTCCTTCAAGCTTCTTGAATTCTTCCACGGAAAATGATTTCTTCAGCAAGGGTTTAAATTCTGCCGGCGGCCGCTTTTCCTCGGAAATTAAAATTGTAAAATCCTTGGAACCTTGATGCCGTTTTAAGAATTCTTTAATTCCTTTTTTATCGGCTTCATAAACGCCCCTCAAAACTGCCAATTTTTTGTTATCAAAAATAAGCATTTGGGCCGCGAATTCTTTCAGGCGCGATAATTCTCCTGCATCTTCCAGGTCAAAATAATCGCAAGAAAGGTTGGAATATTTATTGCGATATTCCCCGAGGATCTTATTTAGTCTTTTTTGCCGCCGATAAGAATCGGCGCCGTAAAGAAAAATCAACATATTAATCGTTTATTAATTCTATAATTTCTGACAATTAGGGCAATAGTGGCTGGAGCGGCCGCCGATTTTAAGACGCTGAATTTTTCCCCCGCATTTTTTGCATTTTTGTCCCTCGCGACCATATACTTTCAACCGCTTCATATAACTTCCTTCTCTGCCGCGCGCGTCAAGATACATATCGCTGGAAGTGCCATGATATTTCAACGCCTCGGCCAATATTTTTTTAATTCCTATAAAAATTTTCTCAATTTGCCTCGGGCTTAAATTAAGCACTTTTTTTAGGGGATGTACGCCGGCGAAAAATAAGATTTCATCAGAATAAATATTACCGATACCGGCAATGTTTGTCTGATTCAATAAAAACTGCTTAATTTTTGTTTTCGGTCTTCGTCTTAGGATTGCCGAAATTTCCGCTAAAGTAAAATTCTTCGGCAGCGGTTCAGGGCCCAACTTCTTTTTTTCAAACAAATCATCCAATTTACCCGTTTCAACCAATTTGACATAGCCGAATTGCCTCAAATCGTTATTAAGAAGCCTGCTCCCATCACCGAAATAATAAGTTATATGATTCCATTTTTTATCTTCGTCTTTTAACGCCTCCCCTTTCCGACGAAAAATTAATCTACCGGATAATTTTAAATGAGTCAGCAGGCTCCAGCCATTGGAAAGTTCAAAAATTAAAATTTTTGCCCTCCGCCTGAGGCTTTTTATTTTTGAGCCGATAACTATCTTTTTAAATCTGCCCAAAGACAGCTTGACCATTTTGGGCAAGCTGACTTCAATTTTTTTTATGGTTTTGCCAACAATCAATCTCTCAAGCTGGCTCCTGATTGTTTCAACTTCTGGAAGTTCCGGCATGCCAATGTAATTAAAATTTACGAGCCCAGTATTTCAAATAATTGAATTACTGGGCGAGCCCAATGCGAAGTCCCGCACATATCCCGAGTAAAGCGAGGTTAGATGCGCGCGATCCCGTACTTCCGCCGACAAAATCTATTATACCACCCTGGTTCGGATATAAACGGGATCCTCGCCAACTTCTCGCTCACTTTGTTCGCGGAAGTTGCGGGATAAATTTTACCATCACATTGAGCACC
>CAZAUC010000013.1:8388-9782 GCA_964488305.1 uncultured Candidatus Saccharibacteria bacterium | reverse complement strand
GGTAAAGGTTTTCTTGATAAATTTTCTGCTCCGCCTTTGGCGGATTGAAAATTTATAGAAAGCCCTTTACTCTTCGCCGTATAGTATTTCTCTGGGCGGAATTAATTTTGGGTCAGTGGGCAAAGTAAAGTAAAAGGTACTGCCGCGATTAATTTCTGATTCCGCCCAAATTTCACCGCCATGACGCTTAATAATGTTTTTGGCAATGTATAGCCCCAGACCAGTGCCATCCGGATGGGCACTGCTTACGTTCTCCGCCCTAAAGAACTTGGTAAACAGCTTATTTATCTGGTCGGCCGGGATACCTATGCCGGTGTCCTTGATGGAAATTTGAACGTATGGTTGATCCTTAACCCGTTCAACCCCCAATGTAATTTCGCCATTCGGCACATTATATTTAATGGCATTATCAATGAGATTAGAAACCGCCATTGATAATTTTTGCGCGTCTACTGAAAGCACGATTGATTGCTCGGTCGGTTTTTTAAAATAAAATTTAATATTAAACTGTTGGGCGCTGGGCCCCACATCCTTAATGAGTTCTTCAAGAAAAGCAATAATGTTAACGTTTTCAAATTGAAAGCCGAAGCGTCCCTCTTCAATTTTAGAGACATCAAGCAAGTCGTTAACTATTTTTGAAAGTTTAACCGACGCTTCCAATCCTTTATCTACTAATTCCTTCTGGCTTGCTTCAAGATTTTGTTTGGCTAAGGATTCAAAAACCCAGTGAATGCCGGTTAACGGCGTTCTCAATTGATGAGAGGCCACGGCAATAAATTCCGTTTTTGAACGAAGCAGTTCAATCTCTCTCGTTCTATCATGAACCAATTTAACAAAACCCAAAAGTTGGCCTTTGGGGTCAATAATTCTATCCGTTGCTACCCGAAGTTCTATTTCTGGCTCATCAAAAGAAATATCAACTACTTGGGGGTAAGCTCCCGGCTCTGAACGCCTTACAACCGTCGGTGCCAAAGAAGGAAAAATTATCTGGCTAATCAGTTTAAACCGTTTCTCTTGAGCACGCTCTGGATTGAAATACTGACCGACAATATCCTTGTTTTGGAGGTTAAAAATCTGTTCGGCTGCTTGGTTAAAAATTAAAATTTTAAAATTTGGGTCATAAGCGATAACGCCATCCCTCAAATTAGAAATAATGCTCATTAATTCATTACGCTCAATTTTAATTTCCAAATTCAACCGGGCCAAGCGAAGATTATTTATCAAAATAATAACGCCTAAGATTAAAAACACGCCCGAACTGACAAGGGCCCAGGATTGAGGAAGATAAAGGATGTTGATTGCTAAAAGGACGATTAGAAACGGCAAAAAAAACCAGAACAGCCGCATTTCCGGCAGTTTGGCGTATAAAATGATTTTTTTAAAGAAACGCTCCA
>CAZAUC010000013.1:7175-8288 GCA_964488305.1 uncultured Candidatus Saccharibacteria bacterium | reverse complement strand
TTTTATTTACAGTTCCAGACTATAAAGATTATTGTCGTATCTATTAATAAACAATAACCTGCCGTCGTTTAACGCCAAATTAACGGCGTCAAGGGATAGGTCGGTTGAGGCGAGAATTTCCGTAATGGAATTTTGAATAATATCAATTTGATAAAATGAGTCCTCAAAATGAATCGCTCTTTTGAGATAGTCATCCGGCAGAATGCCGCCTGAGGTTATGTCTTCGGGAATGGCGCAATACATTGCCGGCTCGGAAATAAAACATTTATCGGGGAGGGTGATGAAGTTGAGATCTCCTTCGGATAGTCCCTGGCTATTTATTAAATTTAGGCTTCCTTTTCGTCCTGCTGACTGGACGGAAAATTTCAATCCGATTTCTCCCCCGGACGACCACCTGATTATTAATCCATCGGTGGCGCTAACTAAGGAACTAATTGTTTTATTTTGGATATCAACGGTCCAAGCCGCAGCCGAGTAGAAAGCTGATGGCCTTGGCGCAAGAACGATTTTTTGCGTTGAAATCCAATCCAAATCAAAATCTTTCTGACTGAGAGACATTATTTTAGTCGTCTTATTTTTAACGCTTGCCAGGTCTTTAACCATCAAATTGCCGCTTGCCCGTTCTAAATAAGCTATTTTTTTGCCGTCAGGTGAAAAAGTCACCGCGCTAATATCATCCGGCAGCGTCTCAAAAACTCTTTTTTCGCTATTGAAAATTACGAATTTAGGGGAGTTTAAATCGCCAAATTCAATAATGGTGCGTCCGCCATCAAAAGAGCTTTTAACTGCCCGAAGATTGTCAATCGGGTCGGGAGCAATGATATCCGCCTCGCCTTCCCCGTTCAACTCAAAAATTTTTCCTTCCTGGCTGATATAGAAAATTTTATTATTATTCGCAGGGGTGCTGGTGGAAACGGTTTCGTCGGCCGGCGCAGCCGCCCGCTGAAAAATCCAGTAATTAAAAATTGGCTGGTCGCTTATAATTTTAAGTTTTTGGGCTACCAATGATTGTTCATCAGTGGTCGGCTGTTGGCTGCCATCTGCCGTTGGCTGTCCCGCGGCCGGCGGCTTCAAAATCGTCTTTGTCTGCAGCCAAGCGAAATAAACGCCGGC
>CAZAUC010000013.1:0-7075 GCA_964488305.1 uncultured Candidatus Saccharibacteria bacterium | reverse complement strand
GTCCATAAAATCGCTCCGTAAATCAAAACGCCTAAGGCACAAGCCCCGACTAATCCCAGGGCAATTTTATAAAACTGGCCTATTAAACCGGCCGGACTGCTTTGCCCTTCTTCGCACCACGGATATTGATATTCGCTGCAGCTTATATTGACACTGGCGGAATCTGTACTCAACGGTCCTGAAGCAACCAATGAAGAAAAAATTATTGCCAGACAGATAAAAATTAATTTTTTAGAAAAATTATTCATTTTACTTGTACTTGAAAACTTTTAACGGCGAATTCCAGTTCATTTAAAATATTTTTTATCTTCGCCGACAGATTAATCGTGGCGCCTGAAGGCGTCGTCGGTTCAATATTTAAACCAAGAAACCAGGATTCGGCTGATTGGTCTTTTACCTCCTGCTCGCTTGACCACTCAATCAAAAGTTCACCCGTGTCTTCCACGTTAAAAAAGAAAGGTATTGCCTTGAAGACCGATTCGCCGAAACCTATTTTTCCACCAACACAAGGTGACTCAATTATCGCTTCCGGAGAAACTATCGGTATCGCAATATTCTTGTATAAGGTATCGCCGCCGAGATAATTAACTATCGCTATTCTAACGTTCGTTTCATGACCGGGATAATCGGGAACGGTAATTTTCAGATTTTTCAATCCTAAACCATCATCCTCATTGGCCGCTAATCGTTCATTAACGTACCATCTAACTTTTGTTTCGGAAAGGTCAGCTATTTTACCTTTATCAAGCAATTCAAAACCGATTTCAACCGACGTCCCCTTTGTCGGAAAAATTTTCCCTTGGTACCAAGACGGCGCGTAATTATGGGCTTGCCAGCTCGTCAAAAACTGAACCGAAGTTTGGGCAGACGCCGATTGAAGCCCAAAAATTATAAAACAAAAAACGAAAATCGTTGCGGTAAAAATTTTCAAATTTTGATTAATCATTTTTATATTTATTTAAGCATTGACCGCCTGAATAGTTTTTTCTCTAAGTGCTCCAGGACTGCCTTTTGCCAGTTGAGTCGCCTTGGTTACCGGCGCAACTGTTTTCGGATGATTAGCCATCCAAATCGTTATTGCCACGCCGGCGGTTTTTATGGGAAGACTGCCGACATAAGGAATTACCTCCAAAGTACTGGCAACTAAATCATAGGTACACTTTATTCCTTTCATTCTAAAATAAAATTGGGTAACTGGAAAGGTTAAAATGTCCAAGATAAAGAAATCGTCCAACCCGGCGAAAACAAGGATTAATCCGACGATATCGAGGGGAACTATATACAATAGTAGAAGAATCGCTTCGGGTAATTCAATTTTCTTTTGTTCTTCATCCATACCCAGTAGTAGACCCGCGATGGTAATTTATTAATTTAACCGATCTCGAGTTGTTTTAAAAAATTGATTAATAACTATCTCTTATTAATATACCAGCAGTGATAAATAAATTAAGGTTGAATTTATCGCAGGCTCACTACTGGGTATATTATTCTTTTTCCATTTCCAATAATTCTTCCGGTTTTGTCGTAATTATCTTATTTTCAAAATAAGAGGCAACAACCTGAATGGCCACGTGTTTTAAGCCGGCGAAAAACAATCCTTCGCCAACGTCCGCTTCCAGAAGCAATCCCTTTTCCGCCTCGGAAAGATTGAATGTTTTGGCCACCAAATCAATGTTCGCCGGCGCCTGCTTCAAAAGAAGTTGAAGCGCGGAGTTTGTAATAATCGGCTTGCCATACTGTGATTCCAAAAAGTCTTCAATGTTTTGCGTGATTGTCGTTAATCCTAAATAATATTTACGACAGCGTTTTGCTAAAGAAAAAAGGAAGGCGGCGCTGTCCGGATATTTCATCAACCACCACGCCTCGTCAATTAACATAATCCGTTTTTTGAAATCCGCCCTTATCAGATTCCAGATAAAATTCAAAACGATGTAAATGGCGATGGGCCGCAATTGTTCTTCCAAATCTCTGACGGAAAAAACAATCAAGCGGTTTTTGATGTCAATGTTCGTCGGTTTGTTCGTGAAACCGGCATAACTTCCCTTGGTAAACCTTTCCAAGCGCTGGGCCAATCCTCTGCCCCCTTCCATACTATCAAGCACAATTTGAAAATCCTCCAGGAGCGGCGGCTGAAGATTGGTAAAATCTTCCTTGTCCGGCGTAATGTCACGCGATTCATACGTAGCGGTAATCGCCCTATCCAAAATGGCCTCTTCTTCCGGGCTAATCTGCCCGAGCATCAACTTAGTTAAACCGGCCAGATTGAGAATATGCGACTTAAAGATATCTCCCGGGTCCTCGCCTTTCGGTACAATGGGAATGTCAAACGGGTTAATCTGATTTTCTGAAGTCAAAGAAATTTTAAAGAAACTGCCGCCGACCGACTCGGCCAATTTTTGATACTCGTTTTCCGGGTCAATAATAAGAACGTCAACGCCCATCATCATTGAACGGAGAATTTCTAATTTACAGGCATATGACTTACCGGCTCCCGCCTTGGCAAAAACCACTGAGTTGGCATTTTCCAGAGAAAAACGGTCAAAAATTACCAAAGTGTTATTGTGACGATTGATGCCATAAAGAATTCCTTCATCCGAGGTTAAATCAACCGAAACAAAAGGAAAAAGCGAAGAAATAGGACTGGAGTTAAACGGCGTATGAACCAAAAGCTTGTCGGAATTAAGCGGCAAAGTTGAAATAAATCCGTCCAGTTGCTGGAAAACGGCTGGCTTGGCGTAAATCAACCTGGCCTCAAACAAAGAATTTAATTTTTCTTCTAATTTGTTTAATTGTTCTAGAGAATCGGCGTAGATGGTGACATAAACGCCGAAATTAAACAATCTTTCGCGTGCCTGCTGAAGCTGGTCACGCAGCATTTCAATATCCTGAAAAGCCGTTTCCAGCACCGGATCTCTAACCAAACCTTTCTCTTGACGTTCAATCAACTGGGCCTCTATTTGGGCGGTCTTTTTGCGAAGATTGCGCAGGGCCATGGCCGTATCCACGGGATGGACAAAAATTGAAATATCCAGAAGTTCGGGCAGGTTGATAATCGGATTGAACCATCCGGTAGCCAAATATCGGGGGTAGGTAAAGATAAAAATCGTCTTGACAAATTTGTTGCCGAGCTTTAAGTGCGCCGGATTAACATCCAAGCCGGCAGGTGCAATGACGTCCTTAATGTCTTTCTCGCCGGCTTTATATGGTTCGGGAATTTTTATTGGCATAAAATTATTCGTTGTCCGTTGATTTAGCGATTTTTAGCTCCGCTCTTTCAGCGGATTCCGGATTGTAGAGGTTGTAAAACAATTCCGTCAGCTCCTCATCATTTAAAGAAACAACCCGTAAACCAATCTGCGTCAAACCGTTAATTACTTGTTCTACCCTCTGGCTAAGCTGGGCCATCCCGGCTTCCAACCCTTCCTTTTCAGCCGGAGTCTTTTTTGTTTTTATTCCGGGAATGCCCGCGGGGAGCGCCGATTTGAAAAGGTTAAAAATTTTCTTGCCGCCGGTCGGGATGCCTATTGGGTCGTAAGGAACGACGACAAAAAAAGTTTTAGCCATCACCGCGTTAAGTTCCACGAAAGACCTGACGAATTCGGCGTATTCTAAAATCTGATTTCTTAATAACTCATTTGTCTCCTGGTTTTGGCGTTCCGATAACTTATCAAGATAGTTGCCGATATTCAGCTTGCGGGAATGAATGACGAACTGGGCGGAAAAATCAAGGGTGTTCAAAAAATTCTGATAGGCATAAGTAATCATATTTTGTTCTTCCTCCGATTTTAATTCAAAATTAATGCCTGAAACCATCAAAACGCTTCGCAGTGAACCGCTCTTTAAAATAACCACTCCGTCTTTGACGGCCTCTATTTCAACAAATTTTTGCGTTGGTTGAGCTTCTTTCATAAATCGATGCCAATATGCGAATGAATGCTAATTATACGAATTTACTTTTAATGTCTGTGTTGATTTTAATTATTCTTATTGGTTTGAGATAACGATTTCTAAAATTTACAATCATTCCAAGTTTAAAATTTAAAATTTGTAGATAGCGCTGCAACTGGTAATAATCCTCTTTTATAATGAATTTTTTAGCTTTTAGCTCAAGAATTATTTTATTATCTATTAAAAAATCAACTATGTTTCCCGTATTTTTGATATTATATTCTCTCTCGAAAGAAATTTTTGTTTCGTTTAATTTCTTTTCGAGAAAATCAGCGTATTGTTTTTCCCGTGCATATCTTCCAAGTTTATTATGGACATTAAAACAAATACCCGTGATGGCGTAAGATAATTCTGGATAAATAATTTTTTCATTTGTATCATTAGTATGCATTTGTATATTAGTATCGCGTTTATCTATAATCAACTCTTCTTGCTATATCTCTTTCTCCGCTTAACTTTCTGAAAAGCTCAAATCGTTCTTTTGGCTTTTTGCCCCAATACGGCGTCACTAATCTTTTCTCCCTTTTGACGATAGGCGTTTTGGTCGTCATTAAATCCTGCCAAAGCTTCTTAACGGACGGCATCTCCGACATAAATTCTTTAAGGGTCTTCCTTTTTTGTTCGGCAGAAAACTCGGGAATGGATATGTATTTCTTCTCTCTCTGCCAAATATAGAATCTCGGCTTCCAGAAAAAACTTACAGCCATCCAGATAATTTTTGGCAAGGGCTGACCGTTATATTTGCCGAAAGCCAGGGCCAGGGATATCCCTCCCAAAATTGCGGTAATGAAAAGCCAAAGCCATAATTCCAGAATGAAATAAAGAATAAAACTGAAAGCGGCCGCGATTCCTATGTACAAAAACTGTTTTAAAGCCAATGGGCCGACAATCTTACTTTCAACATCAATAAACTGGGGAATTTGAAACTGCATGTTATATTTTTTTAAAAGTAGTTAAGTCAATCATTTCGGATTCTTCCCCGCCCCTGCTTTCAGCGGGCGTCGGAAATTTCTTCTCAGGTACTGGTATCTCAGGCGTTAATCCCCCAGCTGCCGGCTTAGTCTCTTTAATCTCTATTGGGGGCTTGCGTAAATTCAATGTCTGCTCGGAAATAACTCTATCTGGCTGTTTTTCCAGGGGCTCAGCTTTTTTTTGCGGGACAGTCGTCTGCTGGCCCGGGATTTTCATTCCAGTAGGTAAATTCTCCGGAGGCTTAACTTCTATTTCTTTATCTTTTCCAAATATTTTTTTATTCTCTAATGAACCAGGTTGGTCAGAAGCTGTTTTAAGCTCAGACCCTACAACGCCCTCTTCAGGAAACGGGTTTGTTGGCATCGGTACTTCTGAATAATGGACCACCCGCACCTTGGGGATTTCGGTTCTCGCGACTTTAGGCGCTTCCGTTTCTGCTGGTTGCTGGCCGAACCCTGCCCCCTGTTCTTCCAATGGCTGGCCACCCAATTCTACTTGGGCTTTTGCCGCCGTTATTGCTTCTGATTTCCGCTCTTTGTCTTTCCTTAAAAATCCAAATAAACCGCCCAATGACTTTTTATCTGCGGAAAGCGGTTTAAATTCCGCTTCTTTATGAATAATCATCGGGCCCGCCTCCGCCATTTCTGCAGATAAATTTTCTATTTTTTCTTTTTTCTTCTCTATTTTTTCTCCTACGATGGGTTTCTCTTCTGCGCCGACTATTTTAGGTCCTTCAGCGCCGGCGCTTACCGATTCAGCCACGGATTTTACCTCCGTCTTTCCGCTCACCCCAGCTTCGGCAGCCGGGACAACGGCTTCTTCTAACCTTTGTTCCGCTGTTTTCTTCCTTAAATCAAGTGTTTCCGCTTCGGTTTCTTTTTCTCCAACCGGCATTGAATAAACCTTCTCTAAATCGTTTCTTATGGGCCCGAAAATCTTCCGGTCAATTTCCAAAGCAATGGTATTGGCAATCTCCTGATTGATGCCAAGTTCGTTTTTTATTTCTTTGGCCAAATCTTCCGCGTGGATGAAGCCGAGAATTACATCACCAGCAATAGTAGCAATAACTGAAATTTTGTCTTCTGTTAAATGCTGTCCACCGCAAATTTGCCATAAGAGATTAGCGTTATGCTCGGAAAATAATGCCTCTTTTAAATTTTGCGGTAGGGCATCAAATTTTTTTAACACTTGTTGTTTGGAAATTTGAATCATGTTTAAATTATATATTCTGCTAGGCTGAGGTTGATTGCTCTGGATATTCTAATAAGTCGCCGCTAATACGCTTTGCTAATGTTTTTTGTAGTGCTTCATCTATTTTTTCTGCTGTTTTTGGGTCGGTCCGTTTTATGTCGTCGTGAGCAACCCTTATGGCATATCTGGCATTTTCAAAATTTTCAGGCTTTACACTAGTTAAAATCTTTCTTACGTCACCAGGGTTATTCATCGTAATAGCATAAGTCTGGTTATGTTGAAGCGAATCGTGAGATTGTTGGTCTAAGCCGAATTTCGAGTTTGTGGCATACATATTATTAATGGGGAGTTTCGCCCAATCTGCCTTAGAAAAACTAGCAAAGAATTTTTTGGCCGCCTCTTTGCCTGCTTTTTCTGTTTCGGCCATCAACATTTCACTGTTACCCCCAAATGATTTCTCTAAATTTTTATGAGCCAATCCCTGGCCATAACTTTCAAAAAGATTTCTGGTTTTTGGATTTCTAATGTACTTTTCTGCGTTAGGGACCATATCTAAATTATTATTTTTAGATAATCTCGTTAGGGCCGATACTTGTTCGTCGCGACTCATTGTGGCGAGTCTTAATGCTAATTGTTTATCGGAAAGAGTTTTTTGACGACTTTCCGCTTGGCTAATTAATTTTTCGCCCTGCCTAATTCCGACTCCACCCAAAACATTACCAATCTTTCCCAGTGTATTTCTGGCTACAAAACCACCAAGTCCGGGCTTCGCCCCTAATTTTTGCATCCCCTCAATAGTTTTTTGTCCCCATCTTGCTCTAGCTGGTGATGTCCCCAACCTTATCGCTTTTCTTCCTGCCCATCCGCCAACGCCCTTGCCAATGCCTTGCGCCCACTTATAAACCGCACTGGAGCCGAAAAGTCCCAATTTATTTGCCATCATTACGCCGGCTATCAATAATCC
>CAZAUC010000012.1:12984-19214 GCA_964488305.1 uncultured Candidatus Saccharibacteria bacterium | reverse complement strand
TTTGGGATTTCAAACTAAATTTTAATATCTAATCCTACCGGACAATGATCAGAGCCCAAAATATCTTTTAAAATATATCCCTTTTTTAACTTTGAAGACATGCTTTTTGACACAAAAGCATAATCTATTCTCCAGCCTAAATTTCTTTCTCTCGCATTAGCCATATATGGCCACCAAGTATAATAGCTCCCGTCTTTATGAAATTCCCTAAATGTATCAACAAATCCAAGATCAATAATTTTGTCTATTTGTTTTCTTTCTTCCAGAGTAAACATTATATTCTTTTGATTCTGTTTTGGCCTGGCTAAATCAATTTCTTCATGAGCTATATTAAAATCGCCGATTAATACAACATTTTTGTCTTTGAGGCCCTTTAAATATTCTATTAGTTTTATATAGACCTCCAATTTATAAGCTATGTTTTCTTTCTGTCTGCCTCCGTGAGGCAAATAAAAATTTAATAAAACAAAGTCTTTATAATCTAGTCTTAAAAATCTACCTTCTTTATCAAATCTCTCTATTCCTAATTTATACTCTATTTTTACAGGCTCTTTCCTCGTATAACAAGCAACGCCGCTGTAGCCTCTTTTTTCTGCAAAATTAAAATATGAACAATAACCATTTGGAGTTAATAAATCCGGCGGTAATTTCTCCTTTTGGATTTTAATTTCTTGTAGGCAAATGATGTCGGCATTTGTTTTTTCAAACCACCCTAAAAAATCCCGCTTATATACAGCCCTTAAACCATTAACATTCCAAGAAATTATTTTCATTATTAAAAATAATACCAAAAAACCGCTTGCTTGGCGATTTTAGGCTTATCAGTTCTAGACCGAAGTGGTACCGGGCTAGGGCACCCTTGTTTTTTCAAGAAAAAAGTCAAATAATGCTTATGTGGTCTAGAGTTCGGTTCGAGTCCCCGAAACCCAGCCCTTCGACGCACCCTCGCTTCGCTCGGGCTTGCTCAGGGCAAGCCCGCATGCGGAGAAGGGTGGTGAGCCACGCCGAACCACAAGAGAACAATGTATTACGTTTATATAATCAAATGTGAAGATGATAGTTTATACACTGGAATAACCAATGATATTGAAAGAAGATTTTCCGAACACAAGAGTAAAATCGGGGGTCGCTACACGGCATCACATAAAGTTGAAAAAGTTATCTATGCAGAAAAATTCGAGACAAAAAGTGAGGCACTAAAACGAGAAACGCAAATAAAAGGCTGGCGCAAAGAGAAAAAGTTAGCCTTAATTAATAAATAATTAGTCAACGCGGTATCGAGGCAGACCGAAGAGCGTTATTTCCTATATTTTTTTAAAGTCAGTTCTAAAACCAAAACCCGTAGCATGTATCAAATAAAAGTTTTTATTGGAAAATCTAATATTGAAGGAAGAGGGGTGTTTACCTCTGAAGATATAAAAAAGGGTTCTATCACCTGGAAATTTGACCCAAAACACGATAAATTTATTACTCCTGAAGAATTTAAATCTCTGGATGACAACACTCGCGAATTACTGCTACGCGTTGCTTATCTCTCTCCGACAACAAACCGGTGGGTTTATCCGCCAGAGAATGATCCAGCCTTATTTACAAACCATAGTAAAACTAATAACCAATCCACTGTTTTTGATCAATCAATATCTGAAGAACCGTTCTTCAAAGCAAATAGAGATATTAAAGCCGGGGAGGAACTTACAGTAGATTACGAGGAATTTGACTCACGACCAGCAAACCTAATGGAAAAGTGGATTAACAACTGAAAGGTTTGGGTACCAGACCGAAGTACACAACAAGAGTCAACGCAGTATCGAGGCAGACCCTAGAGCGTTATTTACTATATTTTTTGAAGGTCGGTTCGAATCCGAAACCCGTGACCCGTCCGAGATTCAAAACTTAGTAATTATAGATGTGAAACTACAATTTTTATATTCTAAGAATCAAGAGA
This sequence comes from uncultured Candidatus Saccharibacteria bacterium, assembly GCA_964488305.1. GTDB lineage: Bacteria > Patescibacteriota > Minisyncoccia > UBA6257 > UBA9933 > CAZAUC01. Next base: position 17,269 of record CAZAUC010000012.1, on the reverse strand, counting down.
GTGAAAAATTATTGAATATCTATGATGAATATCAATGGTTCATTGATAATAATTTTCCAATTGTTTTACCTAAATTTTACACCGAAATTTATCAAAAAAATAAAAACAACAAAAAATTTTTTGCCAAAGCGCTAAATAGAGAATTAAATAAAATATATAATAAAAATAATTACAAATTAAAAAGTGAGAAGGTAAAATATAACTGGCAAAAAATTGAAGAAGAATTTTTTAATATTCTAAGCAACCCTACTTTTAATATAAAGAATAAATATATTTGCTATATTTCTTTGTATGGTCCCGAGGGACAATTTAAATATCCAAATATAGTAAATCTGCGGGTTAAAAATATTAAAGACATAAAAAATGCAAACGAGATTATCGCCCATGAGTTAATTCATTTATTTATTTATAATAAAGTAAAAAAGATAAAATTGGACTATAAACAGACAGAAGGAATAGTTGATTTATTTTTTACTGAAACAAAACTAAAAACTATTTTCCCTCAATATAAACTACAAAGTATAGGCATTCATAATAAAAAATTATTTCAAAAAATAAAAAGTGGTCGGTAGTGGCTTAAAATTGATAATTCTGTCTAGGATTCGAACCGAAGTGCTATAATAAAAAGTGAGATTTTATCGATTTTAGGCCGAGACGAGTCAAGTGCAAGCGCGGCAGCTAAGAGAGAACAATTTCCCGTAATCTTTCCGCTTGTTTTTGAATAAGTGCCTCAATGCTTTTCTTTGTTTTTTTCTTATTTAATTCCTTAAAATATCCCAAAACCCGTAAGAAAAAGAAAGGATAAAGCGCAGTCGTAATTTTCAGGGCGGCTTTTTCATTTATCCTGTGTTTAGTTACGTAATTAATTACGTAACTTAAAATTTCTATCCATTCATTCTCAAAAATCAAAGACCCGGGTTGTTTTGCTTTTTCCATTTCTTTCGCTTTCAAACCAAGATATTCTTTGACTTCTTTTAAAGATAATTTTTCCAGACCGCCGGAAGCGTATGCCCGGAAAAAATCAGTTTTTGTTTTCTCCGGTTTTATAATCAGGGAATCTATTCTTTGTTTGGCGTTTTTTGCCGTGAACTTCGGCTCCAAAAGGTTTCGTTTATGCTTATACTGCGACAGAACAAGCAGCATGGTAATCGCCACCTGCCGAAACATCGGAACGAGTTTGTCAAAACTCGGTTTGTGAATTTTTCTTCCCAAATATACTTCTTTTACGTTAAAACCGCCGCCAATGGCGTGGCCGGAAAGAAAAATGTCAATTCCGTAAAGATAAGCGTTTTTCGGTTTCGGCGAATTTAATACATATTCCCTGAATTTATCATTCATCGCGAAATCGCCGCCAATGGGCTGGTTTAAATGTTTGCCGAACCACGCGTACAGCAGGGGAAAGCAAAAATGATTAGTCACGTTGCCGTCATATCTGTCGCGGGTATAAACAGGAGCGACAAAATCCGCTTCTTTTTCAATGAGAGAAGAAAGAAGCAGGACGGGCCATTTTTCGGTGACGGTCTTGACGTCAGCGTCTATTGTCATCGTATATTTCGCGCCAAATCTTCTGCTTAACCTAAGCAATGAAAATATATTTGCTCCTTTGCCCCGGGGCCGCCTTTTGTTTATAAATGAAAGTTTTGCCGTTTTCGTTGGCACGGAAAGAAATTTACGGCTTGTCCGGTCAGCGCTGTCGCTGTCAAGGTTGATGATAATCGCTTTATAATCCGGAAAAAATTTAACCAGTCCTTTATCTATTTTTTGCACGACGTTGGCAATGTTATCGGCTTCGTTATACGTGGGAATGCCTACCACGATGTCAAATTTTCCGTTTTTAATTCGTTTCATAAAATAAACAAATTGATTAACCTCCTTACACTATTTTATAATAAGAAGAGTATCCGTCCAAGACCCGAACCAACGTGATATAATAAGATAATCAATCAACAAAAGGTCGTTATAAGAATTATTTACAATATGACACTATTTAAACCCGTAGAGATAACGCCTCCTGAAAATACCAGAGATAGAAGGCTCTGGAGAAGAGCCGTTGTGTTTCAATTTATATATTCAATAGCCGGTCTGGTAGTCGGACTTGCCTGCGTGATTGGCGGAATAATTCTCTTTTTGCATGGTATAGTCGGGCCAACCGCCCACTGGACCACAAATCTTCTGGGAGTGGACATCTCCGATGCGGCGCCGGGCGTAATTCTCTTCGTAGCAGGACTGCTTTTTGTCTGGATAACGCGGTTCAGCGTCACCACAAGCCAAAACCAGTAGACGACTTAAGACGAGGATTATACAAAAAGAGAACAAACAAAGCGCTCAGTGGAGTATTTATTGAAAACATTAAAGTTTTCTGACTAAACATTGACTCATAAATTGAAAGGGTTTATTATCAGTATATATTGTGTAATAAATAACAAACTAACTTATGAGTAAAGAAAAGGGTCCAGAAAAAAATTGGTCAAGTATAGATAGAATAATAAGAGGGTCCGGAAAAGGAGGGGGTTCCACGATGGAAAACACAGAAAAAATAGATAAGAAGATAAGCAATGCAGAGAAATCTATTGCTGATGAGAGAAAACAAGCGGAGAAAGAAATAGCCAAGCATAAAGAAAGTTTGGAAGAAGAACTCAAAAGACTAAAAGAAATATTAAAAACTAGACCCCTTACTGAAGAAGAAAGAAAACACTTTCAAGATTTGGTCAGAAAACCCACATTTTAAATCAAAGATAAAAAGAGCTTATTAGTAGATTGGGTTTATAACCGAAGCAGATCGGAAGCGTGAATATGCTGAAAATAAATACCGTAAAGAAAATTTATTTGATGCTTGGCTTTGCTATATTCTCTGCTATTCTTCACAATGTTTTTTGGGATATTTGGAACCGAGGAAGCGGAAAAAAGAACTTTGACATAATTATAATTTAACGCTAATCTATTATTAGAACATATACAACGAAAGAAGGGAGGGGATTATGTTAAAAAATAAAAAGGCAGATTATTTCGAGCCTTGTGCCTGGATATTCGTTTTCTTGATGTCTGTATTAACTGTGGTTGAGCATTTTACTGGAATAATAGCCAAAATTGGAAATTTCTTTTGGTGTATTAGTATTCCGATAATCATAATCGCCGCTTCTCTTTTTATCCTTGGTCTTTTAAAATTAAAGCCGGAGACCGAAGATGATTTATATGGGAGAAAGGTGTTTTAGGCGAGCAAACCAAAAAAGGAATTGCTATGAAAATACGGACTATATCGGCTAAACCCGGAAGAAGGATTATTATTTACAGAATCAAAAACCACCCGTGGCTGCTAATTTCAAAGTCGGAAAAGCCAAGACAAAAACAGATTCATCAAAATAATAAACCCCGTGCACCAAGCTGTTAGGCCGCGGCCAGAGACTCAAAACCCATCCCTTCCTGGCCCGCGACCCTCAGACAGGGCTATCCGCAATGGGTAGCCCTTTTTTATTTAAGAAATTTTAACCGGCTTTTTCCTCTTTATAATAAGATGTTTATCAAAAAGTCCCCCGACCACGGTCGGAGGGCTTTTTGTGCTTAAGATTTTCTGTTTATACCGCTACTCCGCAATAACTTTATTTTGTTTGTAGAGCAGATTTGAAATCGCTCCGAATGCAACCAAGAAGATTATAAATTTGATAATCCAGCCGATAAACGGAATAAGGGGAAGAAGTCCCATTATGGCTGCTCCCAAAATAATCATTGGCCAACTCAATGGCTTTGCTCTCTCACCGCGGAAAAACAAGCGATTGATAAATTCAGCAACGACTATTCCACTGAAAGCCGACGCGATAACGAGAAGAAGACCGTAAAGCATGATTCCGAACAAACCCAACGGAAAACCGATAACCGTGACGAATGACAGGATAATGGCCACGGGGACGACTACGAGAATTATGAATCCTCGCAAAAGTTTCTTCCAGAAGTTATCAACGGTTTCAGCGGCAATTCTTGAGATATTTTTCCTAAACAGGAAAAATAAGATAAGAGCCGCAATCGCCATTGCCAAAAATTTAATCAGCCAGAAAACGCTGAAGACCTTGCCTAACCCAGCCGCTGTTTTCGGCTTTTTTGCCTCAATTTTAGTGAAAGAAATTTCGCCGTTAATTTTCGCCCCTTCGTTAATAACCGCCTCTTTTTCACCAGTGTAATTTATGTTTCCGTTAATGACCGCTGTCTTTTCAATCGTTAAGCTTTTGGCTTTAATGTCGGCGTCTTTATTAAAGACGCCTGAAATAGAAATTTCATCGGCGGCGATTTTAGC
>CAZAUC010000012.1:0-12884 GCA_964488305.1 uncultured Candidatus Saccharibacteria bacterium | reverse complement strand
GACACTAAATTGCCGGCCGCAAAAACATCGCCGGACTCTTTTTGAGACACGTTTACCGCGTTTCCGGCCGTGTAAACATTATGCGAAGTCGTAAGAGTAGCGCTTCCGCTCGTTTTCTGGATATCTATCGCGGCCAACGAAACAACCGGCAAAAGCATTAGAATGGATATTAAAGCTATTTTTTTCATTTTAGTCTTTTTTTAATAAGCCGACCTTTGTTAAGTTTAATTATAGACCGTAGGTTTCTTGCCTTCAACCTGGATTTTAGTAATTTTTAGCTTTCCATCAGCAATTTTCGCCGCCAAAAGTTTTATTCGCTTAAGTCCACCCTTCAACGGGCTCAGGGTAAAAACTCCCGGTTCAGGATTTAAGGCCCGGATTTTTCTGTCAATTTCAAGGGCAATCTGACCGCCCTCCTGCTCGGCTTTTTCCAAATCCACTGGCTCAATATAAGCGTCTTCTGTTTTAAATTTTTTAGTGTAAGTGGCGCGGCTCTCATCTTGGGGTAGGCCCGCCCGCCATGCTTCGCCAGGCGAAGCGGGCGGGGGAGTAATTTTACCTTCAATATATTTCGGCAAAGTTTCAATCAATAATTCGGCTCCCATTTCTGCTAACTTAGTAGATAGTAGTAAATAGTCAGTATTATGTATTTCCAATTCTCGCTGGGCAAGAATTGGTCCGTGGTCGGTTTCTTCATCCATCAGATATAGCGTCACGCCGGTTTGTTCATCGCCGTTCAAAATCGCGGTTTGAATCGGTGTTGGCCCGCGATATTTCGGCAAAAGCGAAGGGTGAAGGTTAATGAAGCCATATTTAGGGATAGTCAAGATTTCTTTTGGAAAAATCATGCCAAAAGCCGCTACCACCCCCAAGTCAGGTTGAAGTTTCTTTATAATTCTCGAAAGTTCGGTTTTATCTTTTGGTTGATAAACTTCCAGGCCCAATTTTTGAGCTGAAACTTTAACCGGTGGGGGAGTAATGATTTGTTTCCGGCCCGCAGGTTTGTCCGGAGAAGTAATCACGCCGACTATTTGATATTGCCCCTTAACCAAGGATTCTAGGGCCGAAACGGCAAAGTCGGGATTCCCAAAAAATATTATTTTATAATTGTTTTTCATCTCCCTGGCTAATTTTATATACCTTTTTCGTTCTATCAGTAAATAAAATTCCGTTCAGGTGGTCGGTTTCATGCTGAAAAACCCGCGCCAACAATCCCCAGGCTTTAATCTTTATTTTTTTGCCGTTTTTGTCCTGGCCAAGCAAAGTAATTTTCTCCGGCCGCTCCACCAAACCGTAAAATCCGGGTATACTCAAACATCCTTCTTCCATCACGCTTTTTTCTTTTGATGGTTTAATGGTTTCCGGATTGAAAATGGCGTAAAATTTTCCAAGCGCGGACTGACGCGGACTTGACGCAGAATCAGGCGAAATTTCCGGTAAGTAAGCGACAAATAATCGCAAATTCAAACCAACTTGATTGGCGCTTAAACCAATGCCGTCGGCGGTTTCCATAGTTTCGCGCATATCCTTTATTAATTCCTGAATTTCTTTCTTTGTGAATTCTTGAAAATCAAATTTAGTGGTTTTTTTATGCAGAAATTTCTTTTCTTTTTTATCGTTTATTGTCAGGATTTTCATAATTGATTATTAATTTTAGCATCTCTTGAGACTAAAATACAGGATTTAAAAAAGAGCAGTTTAATGACATGCTCGGGTCGCGATTTCGTTAATGCAGTTTAACTGCTTCGTCTTGCGGCAGGGTGCAAATATGCATTCGCGGATCATTTGTCCGGTAAAACGAATACGTGCCATCGGGATTTACCAGCCCGTATACCGGTTTTCCGGCAAAGGTTGTTTTATGCATCGGCCGCGAAGTTGCGGCTATCCAATAAATAAAACCGACAACCGCAATAATTACGAAAAAAGTTTTCAGGTATTTCATCTTTACCTCCCGTGGTAAATTTTTTAGTCAATCCATCTTATTGTGTTTTTCGGTAATTCAAAAAATGGTGGCTTTCCCGGCTCGTTAGTCACAGCCACCATTTCGGGATCAATACATTGAACGCTTCCAAATAGATATACTAGCCTGCCTTTTTCAAGATATGCGCCGGGACGAAGCTGGGGGCAACTCCTTCCGTTTATGCTTTTATTCAGGCGTCCCTTCCGAGGCATATTATCCTGCCCTCCTTATAGATTTATATAAATTATTATGCCAATTTACTAGTTTTAGATAATAGCAGAAAGCAGATAATTTGTCAATAAAAGCCTATTTTTTAAGCTTTTTCAAAATAGAGGGGTGAGTTCGTTTCAATATACTCATAAAATAAGCGCCTTTGTTTTCTACTTTTTTTCTTTCTGAAATATCTTTGGCAATTATCAATAAATCATCGCTATTGTTTTTTTGGGCCAGCTTAATATAAAGCGATTTGTGTTTTTCATCGTCCAATAATTGGGCGATTAATAACCCAGTTAACTGGTATTTTTTGTAAACATGCGATTGCTTGCCCCGCTCTTTTAAAATTTCCAAATAATCTTTTTCCGGCATATAAATCGCCAATCAGTCACTAATTCATTCGCGAATATTCGCGAATTTAATTCATGATTGATTAGTGATTATTTATTATTACCACGAATTCTCCCTTTAATTGATTTTTATCCTTGCCAAGTTGATTAATTATTTCTTGGAGAGTACCTCGGTAAACAGTTTCAAACTTTTTCGTTAACTCTCTACAAACTAAAACACGAGGCATGTAACTTGTAGCATGCAGTATGTTTTTAATTTGCGTAAGGGTTTTTAAAATGCGGTGGCAAGATTCGTAAAACACGACTGGATATTCGGCTTGCAAAATTTTCTGAAAATATTTTTCCCGGCCTTTTTTGGCTGGCGGAAAACCCATAAAAATAAATTTATCAGCCGGAAAGCCGGAAATACTTAAGGCGGCTGTCAGGGCCGAGGGACCGGGGAGGGGAATAATGCCAACCAGGGGCAATTCTTTAACAATACTTTCTATTAATTTATTGCCCGGGTCGGAAATACCGGGCGTGCCTGCATCAGTCACCAGAGCCAATTTCTTACCCTGTTTCAGCTGGCTCAAAATATAATCAATTCTGGAAATCTTACTGTGCTGAAAATAACTGATTAACGGCTTGGAAATTTTATAATGAGACAGTAATTTTATGGTCTGGCGCGTGTCCTCGCATAAAATTAAATCAGTTTCTTTCAGGGTTTCTAAAGCCCGCGGAGTAATATCCTTGAGATTGCCGATAGGCGTTGCTACAATGTAAAGAATTCCCATTGTTAAAGTATAAAGTATGTGGCCTGTAGCATGCAACATGAAGCATGAAACACAGAATAAAAATACTAGATTTAAATCTAGTATTAAATCTAGTATTAAATTTATAATCTGAATTTCGAAATATTTATGAAAAGAATTTTCATTGCCATAAACCTGCCAACAGAAATAAAAGAAAAAATAGCACGGATAGTTGAGCGGATTAACGTTGAAAAAATCCTGGACGACTCCAGTTTCAGATGGGCTTCGCCGGATAATTGGCATTTAACGATTTCTTTTTTAGGCAATCAACCGGATGAAGCCATCGGTCCGATTTTACAATCAATCAAAGAAACCGCCAAAGAATTTACGGCGCCAACCGTTGAGTTTGAAAAAATAATAATGGCGCCGCCTGATAAACCGGCGCGAATGATTTGGCTTTGCGGGACAAAACAAACCTCAGAGTCATTGGGAGAAATAAAAAAATATTTGGAAGATTTATTAATAAAAAACGGTGTTCGGTTCAAAATGGAAAACAGGTTATTCAACGTTCATTTAACTTTGGCGCGATTCCAGCCAAATGAATTACCTGATTATCCAATTAACCAATTATCTAATCATCCAATCCACCAATTATCATTTACTGCTGGATCTCTTGATTTAATGGAATCTCATCTTAAAAGAAGCGGTGCGGAGTATGAAGTTTTAACAAGGATGGATTTTCTAAATTAAATTTGATAAAATTATTAAAATGACTAAATTTTTCAAAAACCAATATTTTATAATTAGTGTCTCTCTTGCGGTTATTATCGCCTTGATGGGCGGCTCTTTTTATTTTGGCTATCAAGAGGGAATAAAAAAACCGCAAGTTGTCATTATCCGCGGCGTGACAAACCTTAACGAAGGCAAACCCGAAGCGATTGACTTTTCTCTTTTTTGGGACGCTTGGCAGGTAATTAAAGATAAATACGTAACGGCGGATAAAATTGACAATCAAGATTTACTTTATGGCGCCGTTTCCGGCTTGGTAAACGCCCTGAAAGACCAGAATTCAGTATTTATGCCGCCGGCCGACGCGCAAAAATTCAACGAGGATATTTCAGGAGAATTTAGCGGCATCGGCGCGGAAATCGGCATAAAAGAAGAACAATTGGTGATTATAGCGCCGTTAAAAGACACGCCGGCCGAAAGAGTCGGGCTTAAGGCCAATGACAAAATTCTGAAAGTTAATGATACCATCACCGCCGGCTTGAACGTTGACGAAGCGGCTAAATTAATTCGCGGCAAAAAAGGGACAACCGTAGTTTTGACCATCTCAAGAAATGGCTGGGATAATTCAAAAGAAATATCAATCATTAGAGACGTTATTCAAATTCCGACAATGGATTGGCAAATGATTGATGATGGCATTGCTCACATCCAGCTTTATAATTTTTACGAAACAGCGCCGCTTCTTTTTTACCAGATGGCGATTGAAATGGTTGCCGAAAACCCAAAAGGAGTCGTCCTTGATTTAAGAGACGACCCGGGCGGTTATTTAGAAGTAGCGGTAAACTTGGCCAGCTGGTTTTTGAAATCCGGCCAAACAGTGGTCACCGAAGAATTTTCTTCGGGCGAGAAACAAACGTTCAAAAGTTCCGGCAACGGTTTTTTCAAAGATATGCCGATGGTGGTTTTGATTAATGAAGGCTCAGCCTCAGCTTCGGAAATTTTGGCCGGCGCCTTGCGGGATAATCGCGCTATCAAATTAATCGGTAAAAAGAGTTTCGGCAAAGGAACGGTCCAGGAACTTGAAACCCTGAAAGACGGTTCGGTGATTAAAATCACTATTGCCCATTGGCTGCTGCCCAATGGACAATTAATAGAAAAAAATGGTTTAACGCCTGATTATGAAGTTGATTTAAACGATGACGACATTGAAGCTGGTCGTGATCCTCAATTAGATAAAGCGGTGGAAGTCTTGAAATCGGAGATTTCAAAATAATTAAAAATGTAAATATCAAAATGTAAAATGACAGTTCAAAATGTTAAAATTTTATGATTTTACATTGTCATTTTGATTTTTAAATTTTAATTTTTACATTTGAACAACTGCTCATGAAGGTTATTCTATTAGAAAATATTAAAGCTCTCGGTAATAAATATGATGTAAAAAATGTGAAGGACGGTTATGCCAGGAATTTTTTATTCCCTAAAGGACTGGCAAAAATAGCCGCTAATATAGAAATAAAAGAATTAGAAGCTCAAAAAGCCGCCCAGCAAAAAAAAGAGCAGGAAGCAAAAAAGCAATTGGAGTCGTTGGCTAAGGAATTAGCCGGACGAGAGTTTTGTTTTACGATAAAGACCGGCGAAAAAGATGAGGTTTTTGGCTCCGTCACTAAAGAAGATATTAAAAAATCCGTTTCAGCTTCAGTCTCTAATGATAATATTGAAGTCAATTTAGAAAAACCAATAAAAAAACTTGGCGAACACCAAGTAGAGATTAATTTAGGCGGGGGGATAAAGACGAATATTAAAATTAATGTCGCAGCGTCGTAATTCGTGAACCACGCTACCGCACTCGCACTGACGATTTTAATGCTTTTAAAGAATTTAGTCATATATGATGCGATCGCATCATATATGACTAAATTCTTAGTGGTAATTTGGCAATAATAATGCAGTAATAAAAATCAACGTTATAACATCATAATATTTATGGCGTCACAACACTTATAACCTTTATTTTGCATCTGTTGCCGTCAAAACGGGTTTTCTTTTTGGAAAGGAATTTTACCATGCCGGCTTTCAGGGCGTATAAGGTATCATCAGCGCCGCGGCCGACGTTCAATCCCGGCACATATTTGGTGCCGCGCTGGCGAATCAAAACTTCGCCGGCTTCAACGGTTTGACCTTCTTGTCTTTTTACTCCCAATCTTTTTGATTCCGAATCTCTCCCTAATTTAGTTGAACCACCTGCTTTTGTATGTGCCATTTTTCTCTAAAATTTGAAGCGGCGGCGAACAAATTTTAGATAGAAAAATGAGCACCCCGCTTCAATTTTGCTGAAATATTTATAATAAACTTTTGTATTTAGAATGAATATATTTTACTCTCGCAATCTGCGAGTGCCGAATGGGCACACCCCCGTTATGGGCGAAGCGGATTGCCGTGGATTACCCCGCAAAATTGAGGGCGGGGTCGCCATTAGTAATTTATATAATTTTATTTTATAATCAAAACTATGTCAACTTCCAAGCTCGTATTTGACATTGAAACCATTGGCGCTGATTTTGATTCTTTTGATGAAACGACCCAAGAAGCTCTGACTCGCTGGATAAAGAAAGAATCGGGAAATGAAGAGGAATACAAAGAATCATTGGAGGAATTGAAAGAAGGCCTTGGTTTTTCGCCCTTAACCGGCGAAATTATCGTTATCGGCACCTTGGACTACGAAAAAAATCAGGGCGGAATTTATTTTCAGGCGCCCGGCGAAAACATCGCCGATTTCACGGAACCCGCCCGAACGACTGATGCCGTTCAGTCGGGCGGGGAGGGGATGATTAAATTCAAGCAAATGACCGAGAAAGAAATGCTTGAACATTTTTGGAAAGAAATTGCGCCGAAATATCAGGAATTTATTTCTTTTAACGGCCGCGCTTTTGACGGCCCGTTCTTAATGATTCGTTCCGCTTATCATGGAATCAAGCCGACGAAAAATTTATCAGAAAGCCGGTATTTTTATCAACAGAGAACCTGTGTCCACACTGATTTGGCTGACCAACTAACCTTCTACGGCAATTTAAGAAAAAGGGGAAGTTTGCATTTATGGAGCCGGTTATTCGGCATAAAAAGTCCGAAAACCGGAGAAATTAGCGGTGATGAAGTAGCCAGATTTTTCAAAGACAAAAAATATCTGGAAATAGCCAAATACAATTTAGGAGATTTGAAAGCCACCAAGGAACTTTACGAAAAATGGGACAAATATCTGAATCTCTAATCAGTCCCGAATTAAATTCGCGAATATTCGCGAATGAATTAGAGATTGATTAGCGAATTTTTATGTCTATCAGAGAATGGTTAACAAATCATAAGCGCGATATAATTTTATTTCTATTAATTTTCTTAATCAGTAGTTTAAGCTTTGGTTTAGGATACCTCGTAAATCGTGAATTTACTCACGCGCCGATTGTAATTGAAAAGTGCTCCGGCAATTGACAAAATAACATAGTTGTGCTACACCTTTAACAGCATCTAAAGGGGGTGACTGGTCAAAAAAAGAGCAGACATCTCACTTGGGATGGCTGCTCTTTAAAAACTCTTTTAAAGAAAGGGGAATTGTATGGAAACTGGTATGCGCAGTATGAGTGTTAAAATTAAACTCTCAGAGAGAGATATTGAATTTGAAAAAATTCTTAAAGCTATCCGGAAAGGAAGAATTAAGGGGGTGGTAACCGTAACATTCTCTATGGGTAACAAGAGTGAGTTATTTTATGAAATTGAAGGGCAACTCACTAGCTTTGGGGCACTGCCGAGAGAAAAAATTATTGATATGATCCTCGGAAAGGTATAGTATGATATTAACGCTTGTGTTCCAACACAAAAACCAAGACCCCTTAAGCAAGGGTCTTTTTTTTATTTTTAGAGAAATTAGAGATTTCTATAAATATCCAGCTTGCCGTAGCCAATAATCGTTCTCCCATTCCCAGAGCCGTTTGGCGCCCAAAAATGCTTTGAAATCTTCCTGCCAGTAGGGGAATTCTTTAAGTTCAATTTCGCCTTTAACCTCGGACCATTCGTGTTCGCAATTTTTGGCTTTGGCACTGTAAGCGCCGTTAATCCACGGCAATTTTATTTTCTGCCGGCCGCCTTTTTCGCGGAGGGTAGCGCCGCATTTCAGACAAGTTTTTGTCTGGTCTATCCGTAAAATCCAGCGAGTCTGTAAATTTTTAAAATCCTTCAACACAGCCGCTAAATAAGCGCTTGTCTGTAAATTATAATCCCGATAAATTGCCTGTGATGTTTTAATGTCTAAAACTCCGAATTTTCCGTCAATCAAAGCCAGGGCGTCTAAAGTGCCGGCATAGCGTTCGTCAAAATTGATAACTTGTTTTTCCACGAATTCGGCATCTGCCTGAATGTTTTTTTCCTCAAGGAATTTCATAAAAGCATCAATGGCCGGCTTAATGGTCGGATTAATTTCCGGTTGTTTCCCCATTAAAATATCTTCAACTGTTTCATGAATAAGCGTGCCCTCGCTGGCTGATTGTTTTTTGACTGCCTCGCTTTTGCCAAAATTGCCCATCTCCGCATAAAATTTATATAAAGCCGGCTTTGATTTGATATCCACGATTTTAGTCACTCGCGGATACCAAACGCCATCAATTTCATAGCCGGACATTCCTTTAAAATGTTGGAGGTTGCTGTAATACATTATTTTTTTCTATATTTATCAATTTTTATCCATCTTTATCTATATTTCTATTTCTAAATAGATAAATATGGATAAAAGTAGAGATATTACAGAGAAAGATTGTCTTATTTTATCAATTTATCCGTTAGTTTGTAAATATCGCCAGCGCCCATCATTACTACAATAATAGTTTTAAATTTCAAGTTTTGGCCTATAAGATTTATTGTTCTAAGTAGTTTTTTAGGATCAGAAAGATAAATTACTTTATTAAGACGTATATTCTTTGGTTGCGATAATAAACGGCGATTAATAGAATTAGCGAGCTTCTTAGAGTTTACATTTTGCGACACTTTATCGCGACCAGCCACTTGATAAATGGGCATTAAAACTAAAGCATTTGCGCTGTCAAAAGCCCCTAAAAACTCCTTAAAAAGCAAGGATAGCCGTTTGGCTTGATGAGGCTCAAAAACGCAAATTAGGCCCGTTTTTGGCCATTTTCGGGCTATTCCAGACAGGGTAGCTTTAATCTCGGTAGGGTGATGAGCATAATCGTCATAAACCGCAATTTTCAATTTACAATTTTCAATTTCCAATTTCCCTTTGTGTTCCATTCGTCGCCAGGCCCCGCGATAACGGCCAATGGCGTTAAATATGTCTTTATCTTTTATCTTTAATGCCTTAGCCAGAGTATAAGCCGCTAAAGCATTCTGGACATTGTGTTCGCCCGGGATTTTTAAAATATGATTCAGTCTTGTAAAAATAGGAGAACGCCGTGAATACCAGGAAATTTTTAAGTTATTTTTTTTGGCTATTTTTTGAATTTTGGTTTTCAAACTAAAAAGGTTTTTGTCGTCTTTGTTCAGCACTAATATGCCTTGGGGTTGGATGTTTTTAATAAATTTTAAAAAGGCATTTTTTACTCCTGTTAAATTTTTATAAAAATCAAGATGTTCGGCGTCAATATTTAAGATTATGGCGGCAGTAGGGGAGTAGTTAAGAAATGATTGGTTGTACTCGTCTGCCTCCAAAACAAAATAATCTTCCTTGCCGTTTCGAAAATTGCTGCCTTGTGGTGAGCTTGTCGAACCAAATTCTTTTAATTTGGTGCCTATAATAACCGTGGGGTCAAGGCCAGCTTTAATTAAAATCAAGGACAGCAGGGCAGTAGTGGTGCTTTTGCCATGACTGCCGGCCACGGCCACTGTTTTATACTGTTTGGTTAAACTACCTACCGTTTCGGCGTAAGATTTAACGGGAATGCCTAATTTAGCCACCCGTCGGCGTTCAGAGTTATGCTTGGGTATGGCTGCACTGAAAATCGCCAAATCCGTGTTCTGGGGCACGTTTTTTGCCTGATGCCCGATAAACATCCTTACCCCGCGTTTTCTTAAATCTTTAGTTATTTCCGAAGAAGAAACGTCCGAGCCGGATACATTGTAACCATGAGATAAAAACCAGCGGGCTAATGCGCTGGTTCCAATACCGCCTATGCCAATGAAATGTACTCTTGGCTTAATCATTATAAAACAAATATACTATCCGTCGCAAAAGCATTATTTCGCGACGGATATATATTTACAATTTAAACAAGCTCCGTCGCTTCCCTGCCTACAGATAAGACATAATCCACTTAATAACGTCAATGAAAAACTGCAGAATCATTATGAACAGGTTTCCCAGGGCTTTAAGGAAAGAATTTAAACCCGACCCAATATACTGGTCAAACCAGGCGCTGAAATAATTCAAGAAAACAGATAGTTTTTGTATAATTTCTGGCATACCCAGTAATATTACTTCAACTTAATAACTCAATAAATTGAGTTCTTGGACGAAGCAATTGTTTAATTATCTTGTTGATTTTTACCCAGCCATTCTCTTTATTTTGTTTTTGGCAAAAACAAGGCTATCAAAGTAATGTTACCGGGCATAAGAATATTATATCACAAATATATTATATCACAAATAATCCCCCGGGTTGACAGTTACACCGACCGGCACCAGACCAGCGCCTGAGAAAGTCTGCATTTTAATGCTCAAGGCCCAATAGACGCCAAAATGAAGATGCGGACCAGTAGAGTAGCCCGTATTACCGGAATAGCCTATTACCTGTCCCCTTTTCACCGTACTTCCGCTTTTAACAATTTGCCGCGACAGATGACCATAGAGAGTCGCCAGATTATTACTGTGTTTTATTAAAATATATTTTCCGTACTGGACGTTACCGTTGTCACCTACGGCCATCACTTCTCCATCTTCAGCCGCTAGTACAGGAGTACCTATAGTCGCCCTAAAATCCATACCGTTATGAAATCCAGTTTTATAAGCCCATCTGGCAAAAGCGGTCTGACCATATTCCTGCGTCACGTAGATGCTGGTAAGCGGATAGGCCAGAACGCCGGGACGCTTACTGGGCAAAACGCTCGGGTCAAAACTGAAACGCAGATTTTCTTCCAAAATGTTAATCTCTTCGGCAAGCTCCATCTGCTTTTCCTGTAAATCGTTTATTATACTCTGATAAATTTTTTCCTGATTTTTCGTCTGCGTTAAAAAACTTTTCTTTTCCTCTTTTACGTCGCTCAATATCACTTTCCTATTTTTTAAATTACCGCTTTCTATCTCAGTTAATTTTTTCTTATTAGCCGACTGGCTCACCTTATCCGCCATTTCTTCTTTAACCTGCCTTAAATTTTCAATTTCCGTTCTTAAACCGGTGTTGAGGTCCGCCAGATTTTGCACCTCAAAGACGCTATCCGCCAAACTCTTGCTTCTTAAAAAAATAACCAATGGCGTTTCGTCTTCGGTTTTTTGAAATTCCTGAAGAATTTTTGCAATGGCTTCTCTTTTCAGATTGATTTCCGCTTCAGCATCGGCGATTTCATATTGAAGAGAGTTTATTTCCAAAGCCAGTTTATCAATGGTGACTTCACTGGAGCGGATGCCCAAATTAAGCTGATTAATATTATAATCTGTCTGCTTGATTTCATTTTGGAGGGTCCGGCCCTGACCCTGAACGGTTTCAAGGGTTTTCTGATTTTCTTTGATTTGACTGTTTATCTCCTGAAGCTGTTGGGATTTTTCATCTATGGCTTTTTTCAGCTCATCGGGCGTAGCGGCGTACAGCGAAGTAGGAAGTAGGAAGTAGAAAGTAGAAAGCATAAACAAACAAAAAAACAATTTTTTAGAAAATTTATTCATAAAAATAATCACTCAAGTTTTTGAATGGCGGTTTCAAGCCGTTTTATTGTTTCTTCTTTGCCCAAAACTTCCATAATTTCAAATGGTCCGGGCGACGCTTCTTTTCCCGACAGAGCTACCCGCAAGGGCCAAAGCAGTTCTCCCCTGCCCCAAACTTCCGTTAGCGGTGTAATTAATTTTTCCAATGATTCATTGTTAAAATCGGCCTTGAAAACTTTATTTGTTTCTTCGGTTAAAAGTTTTAAATTTGCCAGAATTTTCTCTTTGTCTATCTGAACTTCCTCTGCCCCCTCCTCTAAAGATGGGGCGGGCACTGGCCGCGGCCAAGCTAAAAGATTTACTTCATAATCCGGCAATTCAAAAAAGAAATCCGCCAGTTCCTTGAAATCGCTAAGTTGTTTTATCCTTTCTTTCTCCGCGGCCACCGCTTTTACCAATAATTCCTTTTTTTCCTTGGTGCTCCATTCCGGCGGAATGAAATTTTTAATTCTCCTGGCTAAATCGGCAGCTTTCATTTTTTTAATGTATTGATTATTCAGCCAGTCTAATTTTTCAAGGTTGAAAACCGCTCCTGCTTTTTGCACCCGTTTCAAACTAAACTCGTTTATTAAATCATCCATTGATAAAATTTCCCGGTCGTCTTTCGGATGCCAACCAAGCAAGGCCAAAAAGTTCACCACTGCTTCCGCCAGATAACCCTGCTTTTTATAATCATTAAGCGAGCTCTCCAGAAAACGCTTTGATAATTTCGCGCGGGTCGGCGTAAGGATCAACGGGAGGTGGGCATATTCCGGCGTTTCAAATCCAAGGGCTTTTTGAACGAGAATTTGCTTGGGCGTATTGGAGAGATGTTCCTCGCCTCTGATAACGTAATTAATTTTCATTTCAAAATCGTCAACCACCGACGAGAAATTATATAAAGGCGACTTCAAGTTTCTGGCGATTACGATATCACCCATCAAGGAAGAATCAAATTTAACCTTCCCCCGAACCAAGTCATTAAATTCTATTTCCGTCTCGGGTAT
>CAZAUC010000011.1:0-19307 GCA_964488305.1 uncultured Candidatus Saccharibacteria bacterium | reverse complement strand
CTACTGCCAAGATTGCCAGGATACCAATGACGATGACAAGTTCTATGAGGGTAAAAGAGTCCTGGCTTTTGAATTTAGCCGTAAATTGTTTAATTATTAAATTATTCACACTTAATCTTTATGTGCTTTTTATTAGCTAAATTTTTTTCGGTAAATTGATGTTTAAGATTTTGAAAACATTCTTAAAAACTATTAAGGTTGCTTGAATTAAAGAAAGACGAGCCGACGCCAAATCTTCTTCTCCTCCAAGCACTCTTTCTTTTTCATAGAAATTATGAAACGACCGCGCCAGATTCAACGAATAGCGGACCAAAATTTGCGGATTATAATTTTCAGCCGCTTCCTCAATAATTTCAGGAAATTGCACCAAAGTTTTAATTAAATTTAAATCCTCCGGCGTATTTAATAAGTTGAAATCCGCTTTGCTCTTTGCGATTTGCGTCTTGCTTTTTCTCAAGATGCTCCCGCATCTGACTGCCGCATACTGAACGTAATAAACCGGATTTTTCATTGAGCGCTCTTTAGCCAAATCTAAATCAAAATTCATATGAGTATCAGGAGAATACATTAAAAAGAAAAACCGCGCCGCGTCCAAGCCGATTTCTTTAACTAAATCTTCAAGCGTCACATATTCGCCTTTCCGCTTGGACATTCTTATTTCTTTGTCGCCTTTGGTTAATTTTACCAGCTGGGTAATAATTATCGCTATTTTATCTTCTGGAATGCCAAAAGAGATTAGCCCGGCTTTAAGTCGGGGAATGTAACCATAATGGTCTGCGCCCCAAATTTCGATAACCTTATCAAAACGGCGTACTTTAAATTTATTAAGATGATATGCCAGGTCCGGCAGAAAATAAGAAGGGTCACCATTACTTCTTATTATTACTCTATCTTCATTATCGCCAAATTTTTTGGACTTAAACCAAACAGCACCGTCTTCGTTGTAAATTAACTCTTTTCTTTTCAGTTCTTTTAATAGTTTTTCAACTGCGCCGCTTTTATATAGGTTTTCTTCGCTGAACCAATTATCAAATTTAATTTTTAATTTTTTTTCGATGAAGCATTGATTGTCTTTTTGGATTTTTTGGGCGACCAAATACCCAATTTTCCCTCTTATGTCTTGCGGACTTTTTAATTTTAGCCTTTCAATTGCGGGCTTGATTTTCACTATCTGCGATTTGAGATTTTTCGTTAAATAAGTTTTTCCTTGTCCTAGGGCTGTTTTACCAAGTTCTTTGATTTGGGTGCATACCTTACCATCATTAACATAATATTCCTTTATTACTTTATTACCCTGAAATTCCAAGATATTAGCCAGAACATCGCCCAAAAATCCACCGCGGCCATTGCCAATAGTTAAAGGGCCGGTAGGATTAGCGGAGATGAATTCAACTTGAAATTTACTTTTCTTTTTTTTGCCGGCACCGTAATCAGCACCCTTTTTTAAAATTTCTTTTATCTCATTTTGAAGAGTTTCTTGCGAGAGCCAAAAATTAATGAATCCCGGCCCCGCAATTTCTATTTTCTCAAAAAAATTTTTAGGCGCGAGACGATTAATTTTACCTACGATTTTTTCAGCAATAACTAAAGGCCTTTCCTTTTTAAAACCAGTCAGTTGTAAGGCTACGTTCGTAGAATAATGCCCAAATTTATCATTTTCCGGTATAAAAACTTTGACTTCTATTTTTTCCTTGATGGCTTTTTTGAGATATTGAGTGATTTTTGATTTAATCATTTTTTTTGAACGACTCTAAGAATTTTATTCTTTCGTTAAAATCTTTAAAATTTTCTTCTAATGGCGCGGCTAACAAAAACGAAAATACATGGTTTTTATAAAATTTATCCGGGCTCAACTCTTTATTTATTATCATATTTCCCATCTCTTCCGCAGCTTCTAAAACATGTTTATCCCACTCTTGAATCCTACTTTCATTATCAGGATTAGTCATTCTTAGAAACTCTCGCTGATATAAGAAGGCGTAAATTTCTGTCCAACTTCTTAGAGAAAAGTTAAATTTTGAGAAATCAACATTAATTAATTTTTGGAGATTTGTTTCGTGTTCAATTATTTCCTTTGTTTCTGCTAAAAACTTTTCCTGATTAAAGTAATGACTTTTCATTTTGCCAGAAAAAAATTCATATATACCCGCCGGCGGAATTAATTGAAATGACTTAGCGTGAGCTATTTCATGAATCGTTGCGGCATCAAAAGAATAAAGATTTTTAAAGTCAATACCTTCAAACCAAATTTTGTTATGTAAACCTTCCTTGTTATCTGTATATATCTTATCCAAATCAATAAGCGAGGCAGAGGGAATTATTACGTCGGTTTCATAATTAAATTTATCTTGTTTAATTACTACGGCTTTATTATCTAATGTAACGCATGGAATATTTTTATGACCTTTCCCCATATTAGAAGTGGCTATATAGATATTCAAGCCATCTATAAATTTTCTGTCAAAAATACCTAAAGATACACTTCTTTCTTTGGTTTTTTCAAATCGTTGTATATCTTGTCTATAATCTTTGTTTTCTTCGGTTGGTAATTTTTCTCTGAGCATTATATTTATTCTAATTGAAAAGGCGGCGAAATAAAAGATTTTTTAATGGCTTGATACTTAATATCTGATACGTGATACTTAATATAATGCCACTACTTGTCGAAAATAAACGAGCAAAATTTGACTATGAAATTTTGGAAACTTATGAGGCGGGGATTGAACTGCGGGGTTTTGAAGTCAAAGCAATAAAATCCGGCCGGATAAATTTGGCCGGTTCTTATGTTGTTGTCAGAAACAATGGGGCGCGGTTTTTAAATGCCGACATTTCTCCTTATCAACCCAAAAATATGCCGGCAGATTATGATTCAAAAAGAACCAGACGTTTGCTGCTTAGAAAATCAGAATTGAGAAACTTGATAGGCCGGATTCAGGAGAAAGGCTTGACTTTGGTGCCGCTGAAGATATACACTAAGGGCAAGGCAGGAAGAATAAAAATTGAAATTGGGCTGGGGAAGAGCCGTAAAAAGAGGGACAAGAGAGAGTTAATAAAAAAAAGAGAAACGGAGCGGGAAATGAGAAGGATTTGAACAGCCCTGCCTGCGCCAAGGCTTCGGCGGGACGCTGAATTTTTAGCCACCGCTTTGTTCTTGGGAAAAAATTCGCGGGAATGTAATGTTTCGATGGCAGCACTTTTATAAAATTGCAAGTTGAGGAAGATTCGTTACCTCGTTAATCACCGAATCAAAACAATAAGTGTCAACAAAAATTTGACTCCCGCTTTCGCTTTTGCCTAAGCGGCATCCCTTGTCAATTGCTTAAGTTGGCAAGAAGGGTGTTATAATTTAAGCTTACCCGTTGAAATTGCCAGTTTTAACAGGGACATTCTTGGCAAAGGTTTAGGAAGTTTTTGCTTAATTCTTATTTCTTAAATCTCAAATTCAATTAGGCTAAGCTTGTAGAGATTTTATAAATTTATTGCCAGACGCGGGTTCAATTCCCGCCATTTCCACCATAAGAAATGTAAAATTAAAAAATCAAAAATCAAAATGATAATGTAAAAATAAAAATTGGCTAATTTTAAAATTCAAAACAGTTTGCATTTTAGATTGTCATTTTTCATTTTGATATTTACATTTTAAATTTATTAACATTAATTACAGAATAAACAATCAGATAACAGCTGTTGAGCTCCGGGTTGTTGACGAAAAAGGCGAGAACCTGGGAATGATGCCGCGAGAGGCGGCATTAAAATTGGCCGAAGAAAAGGGGCTGGATTTGGTTGAAATCGCGGCTACCGCCAAGCCACCGGTGGCTAAAATCATCAGTTTTGACAAATTTCGCTACCAGAAAGAAAGAGAGTTGAAGAAACAGAAAACCGCTCACAGGGTCAGCGAATTAAAGCGGGTAAGAATAAGCGTCAGGGCGGCCCAGAATGATTTAAAAATCAAGGCGCAGAAAATTGATGAGTTTATAAACGAAGAGCATAAAGTTGAAATCATTCTTCGCCTGAAAGGCAGAGAGAGATACAACAAAGACTGGGCGCGCTATAAAATGCAGGAATTTTTAAAACTGATTGTCTCGGAATATAAAATTGCTCTGGAGCCGAGATTCGTCGGTCAGGGGCTGGTGATGCAGATAGTTAAGAAATAAAATGCGATACCAATATACAAATGCATACTAATAATACGAATATATAATTAAATAATTCGTAATCATTAGTATAATTAGCATTAATTCGTATATTAGCATCGGTTTAGCGAAGTCTATGCGTAAATCATTATCTAAACGCGTTAAAATTACCAGAACCGGAAAGGTTTTGCGGCGGGCAATGGGCCAGAGCCATTTTCGCGCCAAAAAAACAACGGCTCAAATTAGGCGCGGGAAAAGATACCGCGGATTAAAAATGAAGAAAATTTAATAAAATAAAATGACCAGAGTTAAACGCGGTAAAACAGCCAATAAGAAAAGAAGAAAGACATTGAAATATACCAAGGGTTTTAAGTGGGGTAGAAAATCCAAAGAGAGAGCGGCCAAAGAAGCCTTACTTCATGCTTGGTCAAAGAGTTTTCGGGGTCGCAAAGAAAAAAAACGGAATTATCGCCAGCTTTGGCAGGTTCAGATTAACGCGGCGGCCAGGTCATATGGCTTAACCTATAGTAAATTAATCGCCGGTCTTAAAAAACAAAAAATCAACTTGGACAGAAAAATTTTGGCTGATTTAGCCAAAAACGAACCGAAAGTTTTTGAGAAAATAATTGAAAAAGTTAAATAAAAATAACCCTCCCAAAATGAAGGGTTATTTTTATATTACATTTTCCTTTTTTAATAGGGATTTTTTAGTTCTAATTCCTTTATTATAGCCGCCGAGTTTGCCACTTGAACGAATTACGCGGTAACAGGGTATTTTAGGATTACGATTTTTATTTAAGATACTGCCAACGGCCCGATAAGCATTCGGCCGGCCCGCCTTTTGAGCCACTTGTTTGTAAGTAAGAGTCTTTCCACGGGGGATTTTGGCGACGATTTCAAAAACCCTTTCTTTAAAGGAGTCCATTTTAATATTATTTTTTAAAGAATTTCAATAATTTTTCCAATGGCCAGCAATTAATAACGTCCTTTTTTTCAGCCCAGCCGCGGCGCGCCTGGCTGATGCCGTATTCCATAAATCTCATCTGCTCTGATTGATGGGCGTCGGTGTTAATAATCATTTTTACGCCGGCTTTTTTCGCTTTTCTAATATTTGTGTCTTTCAAATCCAGTCTGTACGGATTGGAATTGATTTCCAGGATAGTGCCGGTTTCTTTGGCGACTTTTAAAATTCTGTCAAAATCTATTTCGTATTCATCGCGACGTTGCAAAACCCTGCCCGTTGGATGAGAAATGATGTCCACGTTGGGATTTTTCATCGCTTTTATAATCCGTTCGGTCATTTTTTCTTTCGGCATTTTAAATTGCGAGTGAACGCCGGCTATCACGTAATCCAGCTTAGCCAACGCTTCATCTTTAATGTCAATTGAGCCGTCAGCCATAATGTTTGCTTCGCAACCCTGTAAAACTCTAAATTTTGACTTTTGACCTTTGAACCTTGAATTTATTTTGTCTATTAGTTTGCGTTGCTCGGCGAGCTGTCTTTCATCTATGCCGTGTTCAATGCGCAGAAACTTAGTGTGGTCGGAAACGCCCAAATATTGATAGCCCATGCTTTTTGCCATCGGAATTAATTCGTCAATTTTCTGGGGGCCTATTCCAGCTCCCCAATGTGAGTGGCAGTGGAGGTCGCCCGAAATATCCTTATAGCCGATTATTTTGGGCAATCCATTTGCGATGGCGGCTTCAATTTCTCCGGTATTCTCTCTCATTTCAGGCTCAATGTAAGCGCTTTTTAAAGCAGAATAAATTTCTTTCTCGTTTTTGCCGGCAATCATTCGCCAGTTGGCGGATTTAATTTTACGAAACAAGCCGTACTCGTTTAATTTAAGGCCTTTATCAATGGCGATTTTTCTCAAAACGATGTTGTGTTCCTTTGAGCCGGTAAAATATTGGAGGGCCGAACCGAATTGTTTCTCGGGTAAAACCCGTAAATCAACGTTAAAGCCGTCTCTTAGGCGAATGGACGCCTTGGTCGGTCCTTTGCCCCAGATTTTTACCACGCCCGGCAACTTAACGAAAAAATTTATTACTTTTTCCGCATCAGCCCGCGTTTGTTCCTTGCCCGATTTCGCCCGCGAGCGAACTCGCTGGCGGGCGGGTGCGTTGGCCTGCGATTTTAGCGTAATTAAGATATCCACGTCACCAATGGTTTCTTTGCGGCGCCTGACAGAGCCGGCCTCAGAAACCTGTTCAATCTCCCTGAGAGTTTTTAATTTGTCAATGATTCCGTGAACTTTTGGTAAAATTTCTCCCAATAAAAATCTTCCTCTGCCTTTTCTCAAAAAAGCGACGCTTTCTAAAATATTTTGTTCGGTTTTTAAACCAAAGCTGGGAAGCCCCCTGATTTTTCCGGCCTTGGCCGCTTTTTCTAAATCATGAAGATTTTTTATTTTGAGATTTTTATATAAATCACGCACTGTTTTCGGGCCAATGCCTTCCACGCTGGTTAATTCTTCAAGGTCAACGGGCATTTTCTTTCGCAGCGCCTGATACTCTTTTATTTTACCGGTTTTTAAATATTCAACTATTTTTTCCGCGATATTTTGGCCTACGCCGGAAATGTTTTTCAATCCTTTAAGTCCTTGTTTTTTATAAATTTCGCCGACATCTTCGGCTAAAGCTTCCAAGTTAATAGCTGCCTTTTCGTAGGCCTGCGGCTTAAAAGCCACGTCCTGCATTTCCAGATAGAGCGCAATTTTATGAAATATTTCGGCTACCTCTTGATTTACCATAAGATATTTATTCCCTGAGATTCATAAGGCACAGAGAGGGGTTGTTCCTTGATTATTTATTGGTAATTTTTATTTCACCCTCTTCAATCATTAATCTTACCGTGCCGCCTTTTTCAACCTCTCCCTTTAGGATTTTTTCCGCCAAGACGCTTCTTATTTTTTCCGAAATTACTCCCCGCAGCGGCCTGGCGCCGAAAACCGGGTCATAACCCAGTTCCGCTATTTTTTTGATGACGGCCTCGTCAAGAGATAGTTTCATTCCCTGATTTTCAGAACAGGTTCTCGCCAGCTCATCAAGTTGCAGCTTGGCGATGGCTTCAATGTTTTCAGGGGAGAGGGGTTTAAACATAATAATGTCAGAAAATCTGTTAAGCAATTCCGGTTTGAAATAATCGGTTAATTTCTTTTTTAATTCTTCGGCAATGGTTTCAAAAGGCGTATGGGCTTCAATGTGGGTCTTGATGAATTCAGAATGGGCATTGGAAGTTGCAATAATGACCGTGTTGGTAAAATCAATGGTCCGACCCAGATTGTCGGTCAGCCGGCCGTCATCAAAGACCTGCAGAAATAGATTCAGGATATCTGGATGGGCCTTTTCAAATTCATCCAAAAGGATTAAGGAGTAGGGCTTTTGAATTACCGCTTCGGTCAGACTGCCGGCGAGCTTGCCGTCGGGCGAGCCGATAAAACGGAAAATAGTTTGCTTGTCTTGGTACTCACTCATGTCAAATCTAAGCATCATATTTTCCGAACCAAACTGAATTTTAGTCAGAATTTTTGAGAGCTCTGTTTTGCCCACGCCGGTCGGTCCAACAAAAAGAAAAACCGCGATGGGTCCGCCTTGGCGCGATAAACCGCTGCGGTATTCCCGAAAAGCGCAACTGACCGCTTTAACGGCTTCTTCTTGATTGATTAAATTTTGATGGATGGTTTTTTCCAGATTCAAAAGCCTTTCCACCTCTTTTTTGCCGGCTTTATGAATCGGGATATTGGTTTTTCTTTCGGCAATGGCGATAATGTCGTCAATTTGCAAAACCTTATTGCCTTTTTGAGTGGCATCGGCTAAGGCCTCTTTTAAAATGTCTTCGGCGCCGGAAGGAAGAAGTTTTTGATGGAAATATTTGTGAGCCAAAAACACGGCTTGTTTTATGGCTCCGAAACTAATGATTATTTTATACTGATTTTCCAAAATGATGCTTTCATAAGTCAATAATTTTACGGCTTCATTTTCGCTTATTTCATTAACCCTAATTACTTCAAAAGCGTTGGCAAAATCGCTTTGTGATTCGGCCATCCTCTTAAATTCTTTGGGGTAGGTGGAGCCGATGAGAGGGAAGGCGTCGCCTACGATTACCGGTACGAGAATGTCGGCGGCGCTCAAATATTGGGGGCCGGATGTTTTGGAAAGATTGTGAATGTCTGGTATGTACAGGATGATGTTGCCAGCCATTATAATTTCGCGAATTACCTGGTTGACGCGAGCCGATACCTCTTCAGCCGAAGCACCGGAAATCAGATTGCCGATTTTTAAAGCCACCAGTCTTTTATCAAAAAGCGAATTAGGCACCTTATCTTTGATTATTTCAAAAGCCAAATGGGCAATCAGCGATTCTTTGCCGCTGCCTGGTTCGCCTACCAAAAGAGCATTGGGTTTACTCTTTCGCGATAGAACGTCAATAATCCTGTCGTATTCCGCTTCGTGACCGATTAAAAAGCCGGCTTTTTGTTCCCTGGCCAAATCCGTAAAATCAACGGCGTATTCATCTAAAAGAGGCGTCGGTCGGGCGGTCCAGGCGCGATTCATGAACCGATGGCGTATTTTATAAGGCTGGTTGGCAAATCCTCCCAAAGACGGCGGCAGGTGTTTCAGCCACTTAAATTTTCTTTGGAAACGGCCGAAAATTAAAGCGTTTTCCAAATCATTTGGTGCGATGGAGAAGAGATTGAAAAGCCGTTTGATTTTTTCGTTGTCAATAAAACTTAAGGCGGAAAAAAGGGTTCTCGGCTCAATAAATTTTTCCTGATTGGCGAAGCTTAGTTGGAAAGATGTTTGCGTTAGATTTTCAATTTTATTGATTGTATCTCGGCGGGAATTTTTGGGCTGACCCAAGGCTGTTTTTTCTTTGAGCAAGTCGTCAATTTTTTGTTCAAAATCTTTAAGGGAAACGTCCATTCTGAGCAGTCCTTCTTTTACGTCGTGGTTTTCAAACAAAAACTTTATTAAATAGACGAAGAAATCTTTGTTAGCCACCAAAGATTTGTCCATTGCTCTTTCCAGTACGGAAAGGCTTGCGGGAGAAAGATAGAGAGCGACGTTAATCTTTTTATTTTGCTTAACGTTAATTCCGGTAATGGATTTTTCTGCCTGGCCGAAATGGAGCAGGCGGTCGGCTAAAAAGAGAAAACATAAAATTCCCACCCAAAAGAATGATTTGATATCGGATAATAAAAGAGCGCCGACGGCGGCGGTCAAGATGGCATAGACGCAGTAAATGATTAAACGGGCCGTCAGCCGCTCAACAAGGTTCATTTTTAATCGCGGCTCGGAAAAGCAAAGTTTTTCTGGTTCAATTTTTATTGAGGGCATAATTTTTATAAATTCGGATAGAATATTTTAAAAAGGATATAAAACGGCACGGCCACCCATGCAAGATACAGTAATATGAAAATGGTTATTAAAATTAAATAAATAAATCCCCCAGACGCCAATCTTGTTATGCGGAAACAAAAACCCAAAATATGGCCAATGAAACTTTCATCTTGATAAAGAGGCTGGAAAAGATTTCTGAGAGTAATTTTGAAAGCCAGTTTTCTGTCAACCCTTTCCAATAAAGAGAAAATAAAATGACTGTAGATTTTAAAAGCGTCAAAATACCAATGCTTCAAAAATTCTGTTATGCGCAGGAGAAAACGGTTAAATAGATAAAGTATGAGAGTCATGCTTAACCAATTAAAGTGAAAAAATTTTTATATGGTGGGCACACCAGGGATCGAACCTGGGACCTCTGTCTTACCCGCCTGCCAAAGCCGATTCAAAATTTTTATGTGGGTGTGGAAGGAATCGAACCTTCGACTTCTGTCTTATCAGGACAGCGTTCTACCACTGAACTACACACCCAAAAATTTTGATTTGTTCGGCGGGCAGGTCAGGACAGCGTTCTACCACTGAACTATGTGCCCATCAACGAAGTCAATGCGGGCGGGTCAGGCAGTTTTCTACGGCTGAATTACACACGGAACTTCACTCCGTTATTCCTAATTCTTTTAACCCCTCAAAATTAAATCTGGTTATTTTGTCGGCGCCCTGCGGCGTTTGATTTAGCGCCTCACCGGTATTTTCCAGCAGGAAATTTATTGAATAGAAAATAATTCCTACAACGCCTAATAAAAGCAGGATGCCGACGAAAATAAACAATGTTCCTTGTTTAACCTTTTTCATCTTTTAAAAAGAGAAAACCGTGCCATTTACAACGGCCTTGAACGTTCCTTCTTGCCGGATTAAATCAATTGAATTCAGATTAACAAAATAATTGGATATTTCAACGGATTTCAGGAAGGCTATGAGATTATCAAGAGAGCCCTGGCTGGTCATATTAAAATTAGTTTGCGTCAGATTTCCGTCGCTGACACCTTCATTCCCAAGGCCGACATTCAACTCAATCTCGTTTTGTCTGGCAATCATTGATAAATCCCGCGGAAAATTAATTAATTGGTCCCGGCTCGGCAGGATATTGGTTGCTTCATAAGCATAACTTTGCGCTTTCTGGGAATCTTTACGTAGTGAAGCCAGCGTTTCGGTTAACTGCAGATGAAAGAGTAAATCTTTTCTCGTTTGGACGATATCCTCAGTGCGTTTGTTTATATCCGAAGCCGCAAAAATTAAAATTCCTCCCAGAACAGCGCTGATTACCAAGAATATGATAATTGTGGTCATCAAACGTTTTTTAAATTCCATAGGCAAAACGTATTAACGCTATATTTATTAGTATATAATAATATAAAATGGAACTCAATAAATTGACAATAAGGACTATTTCCAAAAAAGACTCCAATTACCCAAATCTTTTAAGGGAAATTCCCGATGCGCCTTCGGAAATTTATGTTTCAGGGAATGTTTTTGAGGAACTGCAAGCTGGGGCACCGTTAATATCAATAGTGGGTACTCGCAAGGCGACTTTAAGCGGCCGCTCTTTCGCCAGGGAAATAGCGAGCAAGTTATGTAAACAGGGATTGGTTATTGTCAGCGGTTTGGCAATGGGAATTGACACCGCGGCTCATGAAGGTGCTTTGGCCGCGGGCGGACGAACCATCGCCGTTTTAGCCCGCGGTCTTGATTTTATCTATCCTCGCCAGAACGAAAATTTGGCCAGAAAAATAGTTGAAACCGGCGGAGCCATTATTTCGGAGTATCCGGTCGGCGTTCCGGCCCTGCCGCATCAATTTTTGGAACGTAACAGGATTATCAGCGGTTTAAGCATCGCTACCATTATAATAGAAGCGCCGAGAGAATCCGGCGCTTTGGTCACGGCTCGTCTGGCGGCCGAACAAGGAAGAGAAGCGTTCGTCTTTCCGGGCCCGGTAAATCACCCCAATTATTATGGTTCGCATAAGCTAATCAGAGACGGCGCCAGGCTGGTCAGTTCGTTTAACGATATTTTGGAAGATCTTTCAGAAATTTTCAATTTACAATTTTCAATTTTCAACCAAGCTCAAAAACCAAAAACAGAAAACATAAAAGACGAAAACCAATTACTAATTTTAAAAATCATCCAAAACGCCGGTCAGCCGTTGAATGTTGACAAAATTATTGAACTGACTAAACTTGAACCGCAAATAATCAACAAAATCATTGCATTGTTAATGATTGAGGGAATTATTAAGGAAACCGAAAAGGGATACACGTTGTAAAAATCAAAATTCAAAAATTAAAATGCAAAATTTTGGTATTTCGCTTAGCGAAAATTTTAATATTTTACATTGTCATTTTCCATTTTGACATTTACATTTTAAATTTATTATGAATTTGATTATTGTTGAAAGTCCTACTAAGGCAAGTACGATTTCTAAATTTTTAGGCAAAGATTATAAAGTTGAATCTTCTTACGGCCATATTCGCGACTTGCCCAAAAGCAAACTGGGCGTTGACGTTGAAAAAAGCTTTGAACCGCAATACGTCATTCCGACTAAATCCAGAAAAAGAGTAAATCAGCTAAAAAAAGAGGCGGCAGCGGCAACGGCGGTTATTTTGGCAACCGACGAAGACAGGGAAGGCGAGGCAATCGCCTTTCATTTGACCAAGGCGCTTGGGTTAGACGATTTAAAAAATGTTCAGCGTATTGTTTTTCACGAGATTACCAAGCCGGCGATTAATGACGCCTTGAAGAATCCGCGCGCCATAGACATAAATTTGGTTGACAGCCAGCAGGCGCGCCGTGTTTTAGACAGATTGGTGGGCTACAAACTTTCGCCGTTCTTGTGGGAAAAAATAATGAAAAGGTTGTCGGCCGGGAGAGTGCAGTCAGTTGCTTTAAGGTTGGTTGTTGAAAGAGAAGAAGAGATTAGAAATTTTAAACCGGAGGAATACTGGTCAATTTCCGCAATCTTACAGAAATTGAAATTTTCAGTTTCCAACTCTCAATCTTCAAACGTCATTGAAGCGAATTTGTATAGAATTAACGATGAAGCGATTCCGAAATTGGGGATTAAAACGAAAGAAGAAGCCGATAGGATAGTTGACGGTTTGGAGAAGTGTAATTTTAGGGTCGCTAAAATTGAGAAAAAAGAAACAAAGAAAAACCCCTTGCCGCCGTTTACTACAAGCACCCTCCAGCAAACCGCTTCCCAGCGCATGCGTTTCTCGGCCAAACAGACGATGCGGCTGGCGCAGAATCTTTACGAAAACGGTTTGATTACCTATATGAGAACCGATTCCCTGAATCTTTCCAGAGAATCAGTGTTTAGCGCCAAGGATTGGATTGAGAAAAGTTTCGGCAAGGAATATACGGTTCAAGCGCCAAGATTTTTCAAAACCAAATCTCGTTTGGCGCAGGAAGCGCATGAAGCAATCAGGCCGACTAATGTCAGTTTAACGGCAGAAGAACTCAAAAACCAAAACGCCCAAGAGAAAAAATTGTACGATTTAATTTGGCGACGCTTTGTCGCCTCGCAAATGCCCCAGGCGATTTTTGATTCAACAAGCGTGGATATTTTAGCGGAACAACCCAATAGTCTAAAAACTAAAAACTATCGGCTAAAAGCTACCGGCAATACCCTCCGTTTTGACGGCTTTCTTAAAATTTGGCCGACCAAATTTGAACAAAAAGAGCTGCCGCCATTGGCGGAAAACGAAGAAATGAAACTAAAAGAAATTATCCCTTTTCAGCATTTTACCGAGCCGCCAGCGCGCTATAACGAAGCCAGCCTGATTAAAACCCTGGAAGAATACGGCATTGGCCGGCCTTCCACCTACGCGCCGACTATCTCGGTTATTCAGGAAAGAAATTACGTCGTTAAAAACGAACAGCGCAGGTTTCAGCCGACGGAAATCGGCGAAGCAGTCAACAAAATTTTAGTGGAGCATTTTCCGGAAATCGTTGACGTTCAATTTACGGCGCAAATGGAGGAGGAATTGGATGAAGTGGCCCAGGGCAAACAAAAATGGCAAAAAGTTATAGGAGAATTTTACGAACCATTCAGCCGAAATCTGGAGAAAAAATACATTGAAGTGGAGAAACAGAAACCGATTGAAGAAAAAACAGATGAGGTTTGCGAGAAATGCGGTAAACCGATGATTATTAAATACGGCCGCTTCGGGAAATTTATGGCCTGCTCTGGTTTCCCGGAATGCCGCAATACGAAAACGTTGAAGGTCGCGGCGGTTGATGAAAAAGGCGAAGAAATTATATGCCCCAAATGCGGAGAAGGAAAAGTTATCAGACGACGTACGAAAAAAGGCAGATTTTTTTACGGCTGCTCCAGGTATCCTGATTGCGATTTCGCTTCATGGAAAAATCCCAAAATAGACGCGACAAAATCATCAAAATAAAAATAAAACGGCTGTCTCTTAAGACAGCCGCGGTTTTCAAAAAGATTTTTTTGTCTTATGCCGTTAACAGCATCCATCTCACGGCCCAGAGGATTTCTTCCACAAAATCTTTATCCTTAGGCACCATCATTTTTTTAACTTCTTTCTCTATCGCTTCAAAATTGTTTCCGTGCTCCTGCACTAATCTTTTTGCCGTACCCTCTGCCTCGGAGCTGAAGCTTTGACGATCAATAATGTCCATTTGACCTATATTATTTTCGCCCATAACGTCATCCTCCTGCGCCTGATATTTTTAAATTTGCGAAGTTCTGCGAAGAAGCATAAACTGAAATTATGACGGATGTCAAGGACCTGTTAAGTGAAATAAACAAAGGCGAAAAAATAAATAAAGAAGATGAGGATTTGATTCATCGGGCTTTTGAATTCAGCCGGAAAGCTCACCAAGGGCAAAAAAGGAAATCAGGCGAAGCGTATTTTAATCACGCTTATCAAACCGCTCTTAAAATTGCGCAATGGGAATTGGACGCCCCAACAATCGCCGCCGCGTTGCTTCACGACGTCGTGGAAGACGCCGACGTTCCTTTGGAAAAAATTGAAAAAGAGTTTGGTGAAGAAATCGCTTTTTTGATTGATGGCGTCACCAAATTGGGCCGGTTAAAATATCGCACCCCGGAAGAAAAAACAGCGGAAAATATCCGAAAAATGATTCTGGCTTTGAGCCGGGACTTGAGGGTGGTGCTTATTAAGTTGGCCGACCGCCTGCATAATATGAAAACCCTCGCCGCCATTCCGTCTCAAAAACAAAAAAGAGTGGCCTTGGAGACGTCGGAAATCTACGCGCCTCTGGCTTATCGTTTGGGGATGACGAGTTTGGCCGGCGAACTTGAAGACCTTGCCTTCACCTACCTTCACCCCGGGGAATATCAATGGCTGCTTGACAACATTAAAGAACGATACGAAGAACGCCAAAATTATTTGGAAAGGGTCAGGCCGATTCTTGAAAAAGCCTTGGCCGAAAATAACATTGAGCCGTTAAAAATTGATTTTCGGGCAAAGCATTACAGCAGTTTATACAAGAAGCTTCTTCGCTATGATATGAATTTGGAGCAGGTTTACGATTTGGTGGCCATGAGGATAATAGTTGAAACCATTGAAGATTGCTATGCCGTTCTGGGAATTATTCATCATCTCTGGCCGCCCCTGCCCGGCAGAATCAAGGATTATATTGCCTTACCGAAACCCAATGGTTATCGCAGTCTGCACACTACGGTTTTTTGTCTGGATAATAAACCAACCGAATTTCAAATCAGGACAATGGAAATGCACGAGCAGGCGGAAAAAGGCATTGCCAGTCATTGGATATACGCGCAAAAGAAGAAAACCTCCGGCTACGTGAAGCGAAAGCCGGTTTTCGCCGATAAAAAAGAGCTGATTTGGATTCAGCAGTTGAAAGATTGGCAAAAAGATTTTTCCAACCCCAAAGAATTTCTTGAATCACTAAAGATAGATTTTTTCAAAGACCGCATTTTCGCCATTACGCCCAAAGGAGAGGTGATTGATTTGCCGATTGGCGCTACGCCGGTTGATTTCGCCTACGCCATTCATAGTCACATCGGCAATCAATGTATCGGCGCCAAAGTTAACAGCAAAATCGTGCCTTTGGATTATCAACTGCAGTCCGGCGACATGGTGGAAATTTTGATTCAGAAAAGCAAAAAGCCCTCGGAGTCCTGGCTTAAATTTATCAAAACCAGTCAGGCCAGGCATAAAATTAAATCGGCTCTTCGCCGGTCGCCGACGCTTGTCAGGAAGGATTCCGGGCGGACCGAGCTTAAAATTACGGTGGCCGACCGCATTGGAATTTTAAAGGACATCACGGCGGCCATTTCCCGTTCGCACATTAACATCAACAAAGTCAGCGTTCCGCAAACGACCAGTTTCCCGAACATCAGAATCGCTTTCAAGCTGGATGATAAAGAGAAAATTGAAAAATTAATTTTAAAGTTAAAAAAGATAAAAGGAGTAAAGGAAATAAGCTATAAGATTTCTTAAACGCCTTCCTCGGGGTTTCCCAAGCACCCTTCCCTCCCCCAATACCCTCCTTAACGCTTTCCTTATTTCCTTATTTTCATTTTAGTCATATATGATGCGATCGCATCATATATGACTAAAATGAATGAGCTGGTTGTAATTAAAAAAAATAGTTAAAATTAAAACAGAATAATTAAGTAAATTAACTATGAGAAAAATAAAAAGCGAATTGATTCTGGAATTACTGAAAAAGACAGCGATGACGACAAGCGACATATTGGACGTGTTTATTGGAGGGCAGACATATTACAATTTAAAAAGAAAAGTTTTCCACCCCACTTCGCCGGAACCACGAAGAATAAGACAAAACGAACAATTATTCAGATATTCAAAAGAAACTGATCATAATTTTTATTCCCTGTTAAGCCACCTCAAAAAACAGGGATTTATAAAAAAGGAGAAGAAGAATAATGAAAGTTATTGGGCGATTACGGCCCTGGGCAGAGAAAAATTCAAAAAAATAAAAGAAACCGCTTGTTTTCCCAAGACTTTTTATAAGAAAGAAAAAGACGGGGGTTTAAATATGATTATATTTGACATTCCCGAGGTTTATAAAGCGAAGAGAAATTGGCTGAGAGGGGTTCTGCTTGGTTTGGAGTTCAGTATGTTGCAGAAAAGCGTTTGGGTGGGCGGTAATAAATTACCGGAAGAATTTTTGGAAGATTTAAACGGATTAAGCCTTATGAAATTCATCCATATTTTTAGGGTTTCAAAAATCGGAACAATAAAGACGAATAAGAGAGGCTGATAGAAAGCGCGAAATAATAATTTAAGTGCTTTATGCCTGCCCTAACAAAACAAACTAAATTCTTCTTTAGTCATATATGATGCGATCGCATCATATATGACTAAAGAAGAGGGTGGAGTTATCCACAGGGTTTGGCTGATTGGATATGTTATAATTTTAAATCTTGATAGAGACTTGCGGAAGTTTTTTGAAATAAATTAATTTTTTCCGAAAAATGGAACAAAATTTTCAAGACCAGGCCAAATTGGATAATTCAAAAACAGAACAGGTTCGTTCTGGGAGGAAAAAATACCGGAGATTCGTGGTGGTATTTCTGGGAATTATTGTTTTGGCGGCCGGGTCTTTTTTTATTTGGGAAAAATATTTCAGCCAGCAGGCGAAACTTAACGAGCAAGCACAGGAAAATTACGAAAAATACCTTACTTTTCAGGAGAATTACGAAAAAGCAATGACCGAGGATACTTATGGCGGCAAAACACCGGAGGAAACCCTGCAAATGTTCATTGATGCCTTGGAAAAAGAAGACGTCCAACTGGCTAGTAAATATTTTTTATTAAATACAAATGAAAAAAGCGAATACTATTTAACAAGAAAAGAATGGGAAGCTGGATTAAGGAATGTTAAGAAAAAGGATGAACTGGAAAGTGTATTAAACCAATTATCAAAAGTTCAATTAACATTTAAAGATGATGAAGAAGCATTATTTAAATTTTACAATACTAACGGTGACGTCGTTGTGTTAATAGAATTAAAATTCAATAAATATTCCGGGGTATGGAAGATAGAAAGTATGTAATTGCGCTCCTAACATTTATGATGTTGGGAGTTTTTATTTTTCCAGACAAACAAGTTTTTGCTTACGGCGTTGAGACACACGCTTTTTTAACGAATGAAGTTATTAATTTTTACAATAAAAACTTTCCGGATAAACAAATTCCCTATGAATTAAGAAATTATTTAATTGATGGTTCCCGGCGCGAGGACGATGTGCCTCGCTGGATGAATCATTTTTATGATCCGGTTTACGACAGAGGATTGAGTTACGACCCGAGAATTGATTTTTTAAACCTCGGTGAATGGCAAAGTTCTAAAGATTGGGCTCAGGACGGTAATAATCAAAATAGCTTGATTTACAAAGTGCCATCAACTGTTGCCTCAATTTTAACTGCAATCCAACAGAAGAAAATAAGCGTTATAACAACCGAAACTGATTTTACTTGGCAGAGGGCAATTAAGTTTTATGTCCAAGGAGAAAAAGAAGAGGCGATGTTCACTTTGGGGCATATCTTGCATTTATTACAGGATGCTTCAGTGCCAGACCATACCAGGAACGACCCTCATCCCGGAGACAGCCCTTATGAAAATTGGACTGAGCAATTCACTTTAAAAAATCCTGATGAGAGTCTACCCAAAAAGTTAGAAGATATAAATCCTATTATCCTAAATAATTTAGACTTTTATTTTTATGAGTTAGCCAAATATTCTAATAATAATTTCTATAGCAAAGACACAATTGGAATTCAAAGTGGATATAATTTACCTATTTTAGATACAGTAGTTAAAGACGGTGATTATTATTATGGGATTCAATACGGTTACGCCGATGACATACGATATTTATCTGTTTATAAAAATTATAATAACAGTCTTATTTTGGAAAATAGTTTTAATATAGCCCTAAAATTAGGGGATGAAGATAAGGTAGTAAATGATTACTGGTCTCGTCTTTCTGTAAGATCTGTCCAATATTGCGCTAGTATGTTGGACTTCTTTTTTCGAGAAGCCGAAAAGATTAAAGACGCTCAAGAGTTTACAATGGAAGAGGAAGAATCAATATTGGCTCAAGCGGTTAACGCAACCAAAAAGTTATTTGCCCAAATTGACAATTTTTTTTCTGGTATTTTTAACACCAATCAAGATTTTCACCCAGTAACTCAATTAAACCTAGAACGGAATGGGTTTCAAAACGCGGACCAGTCAGACGGCGATAATGAATTGGAAATGTTGGATCAACAAATAATCTTAGAAGAAGGTATAAAAAGGAATGAGAATAAAGACTTGTTGGAAAATCAAGAAGATTCGAGAAATAAAGAAAAGATAGACGAAAAAGAAATAATAAAAGAGGAAAAACAGAAAACCCTACAATCTCCGGTTAAACAGTGTTCTTTTAATGTAACTCAATCTTCCTCTCATCAGCCGGTAATTATCAACGAAGTTGCTTGGATGGGGACAATTAATAGCGCTAGTGATGAATGGATTGAACTTAGAAATGTTTTTGATAACGAAATTAATCTAAGCGGCTGGCAGTTAATTGATCAGGGCGGGCAAATAAAAATTTTTTTTGAGAATAACGACAAAATTCCGGCTAATGGGTTCAATATTTTAGAGAGGACGAATGATGATACTGTTATGGGCATCCTTGCTGATAAAATTTATGTTGGTAGTTTATCAAATTCAAATGAAGGTATACGCCTTTTCGACGATCAGTGTAATTTAATTGACGAAGTTTTCGCCAACCCCGATTGGCCAGCGGGAAA
>CAZAUC010000010.1:14237-19617 GCA_964488305.1 uncultured Candidatus Saccharibacteria bacterium | reverse complement strand
ATCGGGTTGAAGATATAAGTAGTTCAACCCACGCCCTACCGCCCATTGAAACGATTTCTAATGAAGTTAGTATTTTAATCAATGAAATTGGCCGCAGTTACGATTTTTCCATTGAAGCTTTTAGTGAGGGCAATTGGAATTTAAATATAGGTACCGCTACGATTAGTATTCCAAGTTTTATTTCTGGTTTATTCTTTTATCACGACCCGCGAGACAATGGCGATTATCTGATTGAAAGTTACTATAATCAATATCCTTTTGTTCCTGATTTATTTGATGAGAACAAGTGGAGGGTTCTGGTTTTTTATTTTGACGTTGACGCTAAAAATGATTTAGATAATTCTAGTTGGCAACCAACCGATTTAACTGATGTTTTGGCCATAAAATATAACACTTGCGCGGGCGCATTTTCAAAGAAATACTCTCTTCTTCTTCCGGACAGCACGAATTATTGCAGCACAGCTGGCGGTGCATGCAATTCAGCGTTTTCCATAGATCAATTAGAGGATGAACATTTTATTATTCAAATAGATAACCTAAGTGAAGAAATGGATTTTAATGAAAGTAATTTTTTAACAGTAGCTTTTTATTCGGTGGAATCAGTGCCGCCGCTTAATGGCGTAGCGCCTAATTTTAGATTGGTGGCAATAGATAAAACCAAATATTATTTTGGCGAGCCGCCGGTTCATCAACCGCCACATTTTAATGATGGCGAAATCAATTTAGATTTTGACCAACAAAATTCAAGGTTAAGTTTTAACTGGCCGGAGGCGACGGACTTAGACACCCTGGACCATTTTTTAGAATATGAAATTCAGTATGCTTCTTCATCTATGATTACCAATACTACCAGTACTTCAATCATCGTTGCGCCCGGCGAAGAGCTTTCAATCAGCGTTCGCGCCAAAGACGATTTTGGAAATTATTCTCCGGCCTTAACCGCTGATTGGTTTTATCCGGAACCAACGTATTATATCACCCAAACTTCAAGTCAATGGGATTTAAGCGGCAGTTATTATTGTTTTAACTGTTTTGGTAAAAAAGACGGCGGCGGCAATATGAACGTAGCTTTACAAAGCGTTATTCCGGAAAGCGATGTTCAATTTGACAAAGTATTAGTAAAAATAAAGCGTGTTTTGGGCGGCGGTACGGCAAATTTTAAGCTATCAATTTATCCGCGCAATACTACGAACACCCAGCCGGATTTCAGCAACCCAATTGCCGATACCATCCTTTCCGGAATTTCGGGTATTGCCGAAGACCAAGATTCTACGTTTACTTTTAGCAACCCGGTTTCTTTAAGTGCAGGCGAAAAATACTGGTTGGCGTTGGAGGTAGACAGCTATACCCCGAATAACTGGGACACGTGGCAGACAAATGCCTGGCAAAACGCCGCGGCTGACGGCAATCCATATCAGAATGGCGAAGCCGCCAAGGTTCAAAGAAACGGCAGCTCTTATAGTTCTTTCAGCGCAGATGCAGATAGAGATTGGTATTTCAAAATCGGTTATTAGTCAGACAAATAGGCAGTTTGGCGATTTAATACTTTTAACTTTTACATTTAACTTTTACCTTCACGGTAAATTAGAAAAACCTACCCGCTAACTTTAGTCATATATGATGCGATCGCATCATATATGACTAAAGTTGTAAGGTTGTAAGTATGATGAAATTCAAGCAAAAACTGCCGCGGAATTTCGCGGCAGTTTTTGCTTCTTGCGGTTTTTAGTTTTAGAGGGCAGTGGGCTTTCAGCTCACTGCTTCTGTATGGTAATTCAAAGATTTCAGAAAAATCTTTATTCTTTTTTGCCCAGCGCTTTGTCTATTTCTTCCTGGTTGAAACCGACGATTATTTTTCCGTCAATTTCAATTACGGGCACGCCCATCTGTTTGGATTTGGCAATCATTTCTTTTTGGGCGGCCTCGTCGCTGGACACGTCGCGTTCCTCATATTGGACGTTGCGTTCTTTGAGATATTCCTTTGCCATTTCGCAGTAAGGGCAAGTGGAAGTTGAATAAATTTTGACCATACCGGTTTAAGGTTAATTTACGGTTATGATGTTGATGGCGCAGACGGCGATTTAACGCCGAATAATTCCCACAGAGCGAATATTATAACCAAGATTCCGCCTATGAGATTACCCCACAGGGCGGTTGAGATGTCGGAAAATCCCAGAATCCAGGGGGAAACGAGAATCCAGAGGCCCAAAATTAATTGAACCCAGCCTAAATATTTCATTTTTAATTTTTAAATTTCAAAATCAGCGACCTTTGTTATTTATTGGATTAATTATATCAAATTTCTGAAATAAAAAACAGGATTCAGGCGCCCTGTTTAAATGGCTTCAATTTTTTATTCACCGCTCAGCGCGTCGTCAATGATTTGGGAAAAAACGCTGTATGGTTGTGCGCCCTGGACTATCATATCGTTGATGAAAACCGTCGGCGTGGATACCCTATCCATCAACAACACAGCTTCGTCCATATCTTTGTTAATCGCATCGGCATATTTTTGGGAATCATAGCAGGAGAGGAATTCATCAACGTCCATATTCAAATCAGAGGCGATGTTTCTAAAGAGTTCTTTGTTTAAATTGCCGTTGTTTTCCTGCCCGTCTTTGATTTCCGCTTCAAACAGGGCGTCGTGGTATTGCCAGAAGCTCCCTTGGTCTTTAGCGCATTCGGCTGCTTCAGCCGCCGCCGTTGATTCGGGTCCGAGGAAAGCCAAACTTTTATAAACCATTTTGACCTTGTTGGTACTCACGTAATTTTGGCGGATTGGCAACTCGGTTTGTTCAAAAAACCTTCCGCAGAACGGGCACTGGTAATCGCTGAAGATAAAAACCGTAACCGGAGACTGGGGGTCGCCCAGTACCACGTTGTCGTCAATTTCCGGTCCGGTCGGTTTTTGGACGGCTTGCTGGACGTTGGCCGCTTGTTTTTCCAGGTCGCTGTTTTTGGCACCGGTTGAATAAATTAAAGCGCCCGCTACTAAAACAGCCGCCAGTAAAATACTAGCCGGCAGTAAATAATCCCGTTTTTTCTTGTCTTCCATAATAAAGAATTGTATTACACCGGTTTTTAGAAGTCAATTTTATTGGGAGCCAAAGGGCTACTAAGATAAAAATTTATTAGCGTAAAAATTTGTTAGCGTAAAAATTTATTTCATAAATTTTTACGCTCGCTAAAGCTCAATAAAACCATTTTAGTCATATATGATGCGATCGCATCATATATGACTAAAATGGTTGAGTTGGTTAGAATTAAACATTAGAATTAAACAAAACGGTTAAGATTAAACAAAAAGGCTAAGATTAAAAAAGTTAAGATTAAAAAAGTTAAGATTAAAACGGTTAAATTTAAGATATAAAAATCCATAATCGGATTAATGTTTTTATGATTGAATATTTTACCAAGGCTCTGGTGCTTGACGAGGGTGATTCCGGGGAATTTGACAAGCTGATTTATTTTTATACTGAAGATTTGGGCAAGGTCGTAGCCAAAGCCAAAAGCATCAGGAAAATAACCTCTAAACTCGCCAGCCAGCTTCAACCGCTTAATTTCGTGCGGCTGCGTTTGGTGGAGAAAAACGGCTTTCAGGCGGTTGATGCTTTGGCTTTCAATAAAATAAAGGCCTCGCCCTTGGCGCTGGAGATAGCTCAATTCATAAAAGAAATGACTTTTGAAATCCAGCCCGACAGAAAACTCTGGTTGCTGATTAGAAAAATTTTTCAGAATCTCAAAAACAACAAAAAATTTTCTTACAGGCCATTACTTGAGGAGCTCGGTTTCTCTCCCAAATTCGCCCGTTGTAAGGTTTGCGACGGCAAGCCGGTGGTTTATTTTTCCAAGACAGAACAGGTTTTTTTGTGCCGCCAATGCGCCTTGCCCCGTCATCTTTCAAACGCTGTAAAGCTGGAAAAATTTTCTGATTTGATTCAAATTTAATTTTAAATTTTCCATCCACATTTTAAACATAATCCTTTTCAAATTCTGTGAGAAATAACGTGCTTGAAAGGTGCGGGGTTTAAAGATTAATCAAAATGAGTTAATATTAATGTAAAGAGTTTGGTTGAAAAATTGAAGCCAGAGGCGCAGAATTTTTCATAACAAAACCTTTACCGAGCACATAGTATTGTTTTACAGCCTTGGTGGTAATTTACAAGTAAGACAAACAATTTAAGAGAATTTCTGTTAGACAACACTATGTGCTCGGTGCTCAATGTTGTAGATAAATTTCATTCGCTCAACATTGGGTTTCGCTCTGAAATTTAAACAACATTGGCATGGCTTTAGAAGACTTAGAAAAAGAATTATACCAGCAGGACGAACAAATAGAAAAAAGTTCTTCACCGGGCAGTTCTCCGAAAGTTGAAGCAAACAAGGGCTTTGGTAAAACTACTTGGCCGGAAGAAACGCCGAAAGCGGCGAAAAAACCTTTTGGCTGGGCAAGTATTTTCGCCAAATTCAGTTGGACGGGCCGGCGGTTCTTTTGGGTGGCAATCATCGCGGTCCTGATTTTGATTCCGCTCGGCGCTTTTTATTTTTATCAATATTTTACCGCCCGCGACATCGTTTTTCTTTTGAAGACGCCGGACAACGTTTCCATCGGCGTCCCTTTTGATATTGAGGTCACGGTCCAGAACAATTTTGACAACCCCCTGAAAGACGTCCAGCTTTCAATGATTCTGCCCGAAGGAACGTCTTTTATCGGCGAGAATGCGGATAAAAGAACTTTTAGCGGCAGCTTTGGGGATTTGGATAAAAACGGCACTTTGCAGGAAAGCATCAAGGTGATTATTTTCAGTAATGAGCAATCCATTAAGAAATTTGAAGTTTCAACCTCTTATTTCCCGCCGACTTTGGGTCCCAAAGCGCGCTTTAGCCAGACCAAAACCGCGGAGGTGTCTGCCCGGACCACGGGAATCAAATTGGACTTAACCGCTCCCCAAAAAGTTTTAAACAATGAAGAATTTGAATTGGAAATTGATTACCAAAA
The DNA here is from genome assembly GCA_964488305.1 of uncultured Candidatus Saccharibacteria bacterium. Lineage (GTDB taxonomy): Bacteria > Patescibacteriota > Minisyncoccia > UBA6257 > UBA9933 > CAZAUC01. The sequence goes on along the minus strand of CAZAUC010000010.1, from coordinate 14,618 downwards.
CGTTTCCAACGTGGATTTTTCCGGGGTTGAACTGGAACTTGATTACCCAGACTTTTTCACTTTTAGAGACGCTACGATTGAGCCATCGGTCGGGGATAATATTTGGACAATTGGCGATTTAATTAAGTCGGGCGCCAAAGGGAGTTTAACAGTCAAAGGTAAGGTTCTCACGGCGGAAAAAAGCTTTTTTGAAATTAAGGGTTCTTTGTCGGCTGATTTTTTCGGCCAGAGATACCTAATTACCGAAAAAGCGGCCAGTTTGAACATTGCCGCCTCGCCTCTTTCTCTGGCTATTTCTCTTAATGACAAAATGAACTACGTAGCTTCATTGGACAGCGATTTGAGATATAAAATTACCTACCGGAATAATTCCGAGGTGGG
>CAZAUC010000010.1:11341-14137 GCA_964488305.1 uncultured Candidatus Saccharibacteria bacterium | reverse complement strand
ATCTTGAAAGTGGCGGCTGAAATTTCATCTCCAACGGTTCCTTATTACGTGGCCTCGGATAAAACCATTGGGCTGGCGGATTTTGAGACCAAGGTGGTTGGGGCGGCGATTATCAGCAGTCAGGCGTTTTTCCGCGACAACGCTTCAGGCATAATCAACAAGGGAAGTCTGCCTCCCAAAGTCAACATGCCGACTAATTTCACCATCCATTGGCAAATTACCAATTATTCAACGGACATAAAAAACGTTGAGGTTAAAGCTTATCTCCAGTCAGGTGTTCGCTGGACGAATAACGTTAAGAGCAATATCAGCAGTATGCCGACTTATAATGAAAGAACCCAGGAAGTCGTTTGGCAAATTAACAATATCGCGGCGACCAAAGGAATAATCAGCCAGCCGATTGAAGCGATTTTCCAGGTTGAGGCCACGCCGAACGTAGCCCAAGTCGGCGAAAACCTGCCGCTTTTGAGCCAGACGATTCTCAGGGCAGTAGATGAATTCGTCAACGTTGACCTGACTGCTTCGGCATTGAGCTTAAACACGCAGCTGCTCAGCGACGCTAATTTTGACCAGACAACCGCTTTGGTTACCCAATAAGGAATTAAACTAAGCCATGGCAAAAAAAACCAACAATCAGGATTTAATGGATAAGATAGTGTCTTTGTGCAAACGCCGCGGCTTTATTTTTCCGGGCTCGGAAATTTACGGCGGCTTGGCGAATTCCTGGGATTACGGGCCTTTGGGGGTGGAATTGAAAAATAACGTCAAAAATCTTTGGTGGAAAAAGTTTGTTCAGGAAAGAGATGATATGGCTGGTATTGACGCGGCTTTGATTATGAATCCGAAAGTTTGGGAAGCGAGCGGACATACCGGCTCCGGTTTTGCCGACCCCCTGATTGAGTGTAAAAAATGCCACGAGAGATACAGGGCGGACAAAACCCCGGAATTTCTATGTTCCAAATGCGGCGGGAGAGAATTTACCGAACCCAAAATGTTCAATATTTTAATGAAAACATTTTTGGGCGCGGTTGAGGGAGAAAAATCCGCGGCTTATTTACGCGGCGAAACCGCTCAGGGAATATTCGTCAATTTTAAAAATATTTTGGACACAACGCGCAAAACAATTCCTTTTGGTATTGCCCAAATCGGTAAGGCGTTTAGAAACGAAATCACTCCCGGCAATTTTATTTTTCGCACGCGCGAATTTGAGCAAATGGAAGTAGAATATTTTATCCGCGCCGAAGAATGGGAAAAATGGTTTGAACATTGGCGAAAGCAAATGATTGATTGGATAAAGGAGTTGGGTATAAATACGAAAAAGATTCATGAGATTGAAATTGGCGATGAGGAGCGCGCTCATTACTCAAAAAGGACCATTGATTTTGAGTACGAATTTCCTTTCGGCCAAAAAGAACTTTATGGTCTGGCTTATCGCACGGATTTTGATTTGAAAAATCATTTTAAAGAACCGCCGTATAAAGATTCGGACACCGGTGAAGAATTTTGGCCGCACGTGATTGAACCAAGCCTGGGCGTTGACCGGAGCGTCTTGGCAATATTACTGGAATCTTATCACGAAGAAAAAGACTCCGCCAAAGACGGGGTAAGCCGTACGGTCTTAAAACTTCCTCTCAGGCTTGCGCCATACAAAGCCGCTGTTTTTCCGCTTTTGGCCAACAAACCGGAGCTTGTCAAAAAGGCCCGCGAAGTTTACGAAATACTGAAAAAACCAATTACCCAATCATCTAATTATCCAATTACCGTGACATGGGACGACCGCGGCAATATCGGCAAACGATATTATTCTCAGGATGAAATTGGTACACCGTTTTGTATTACGGTTGATTTTGAAAGCTTGGAAAATAATGACGTTACCGTCCGCGACCGCGACACGATGAAACAAAAGAGAGTAAAAATCAAAGAACTGCCCGGGCATCTTGAAAAATTTTTGAAAAACAGTTAAAGTAGGGCAAATCTACAGAAAAGAGGAGAGTCCTTTGAAAAAAGAAAAAATCGAGTTTAAATGGAGAAAACATCGGAAATGTAAGTCAGAGAAATGTCGAAAAGGCTTTGAATACAACTATCATGAGACTTTGTGTGGCGGCAGCGGCATAAAAAAAGATTATTGCCCATCCTGCGTTGAGTTATGGAAAAAGACATTTTTAAATATTCTGAGCAGAACACAAAGAAGACCATATGTGTGGCCGCCAGGAAAAATGATTGAAGTTGCCGAATTATTAAAGCGAAGACGTTGGGAATAGAGTATTATTTTAACGATGGCCTTTATCGTAAAATAAAAAAGCGATAAAGGCCATTTTTAATTGAAATTATTATTTTGGGCGTGTAGAATAAAAAATATAGAAAATATGCACAAAAAAATCACTTTAGACAACGGCTTGCGGATTATCACGGTTCCCTTGGCCGACAGTTTGACCACCACGGTTTTGGTTCTGGTTGAGGCCGGCTCCAAATACGAAACCAAAAAAATCAACGGCATTTCCCATTTTTTGGAACATATGTGTTTTAAGGGCACGAAGAAAAGACCGCATAGCATTGACATTTCTTCGGAACTGGACGGCGTTGGCGCGACTTACAATGCTTTCACCTCAATGGAGTATACCGGTTATTTTGCCAAAGCCAGAAACAATCATTTTGACATCGCTTTGGACGTGGTTTCCGACATTTATCTCAATTCAATTTTCAAAAGCCAGGAAATTGACAAAGAGCGGGGAGTGATTGTTGAAGAAATAAATATGTATGAGGATTTGCCGATGAGGCGGGTTCAGGAATTATTTA
>CAZAUC010000010.1:2904-11241 GCA_964488305.1 uncultured Candidatus Saccharibacteria bacterium | reverse complement strand
AAGCCCGAGATTCTGCTAAAGCATAAAGAGACGGACCAAACTCATCTGGTTTTAGGCGTCCGGGCTTTTGATATTTTTGACGAAAGAAGATACGCCTTGGAACTCTTGGCGGACATCTTGGCCGGCGGCATGAGCTCGCGTTTATTCCAGAAAATCAGGGAAGAGTTGGGGGCGGCTTATTACGTGAATGCCGAAGCTGAACTTTATACGGACCACGGTTATTTGGCTGTTTCAGCCGGCATTGACCACAGCAAGATTAACGCCGTGATTGAAACCATAATTGAAGAATTTAAAGACTTGATTGAAAAATCAGTAGCGGATAAAGAACTTAAAAGAGCCAAGGAGCATTTAATCGGCAACTTAGTCATTGGGCTGGAAACGTCGGACCAATTGGCCGGTTTTTACGGCGCTCAGGAAATCATTACCAAAAAAACGATTAATCCCGAAGAAGCAGTTAAAAAAATCCAGAAAATTAAGAGCGGAGAGATTATGGCGGTGGCTAAGGATATTTTCCAGAACGAAAAACTTAATTTGGCCGTCATCGGACCGTTTGGGGAGCGTAAAGCATTTGAAAATGTGTTAAAATTGTAAGATAGGAGAAAAAGGATAGGGGGGGATAAGGGTAAGATAAATATAGATAAAAATAGAGAAATATAGAGAAAGGGTAAATATGGGGGAAATAAATGGATATAGAAGATTTAGAAATTTATAAATTGGCGAAAGAAATTTGTAGAGATGCGTGAGGGGTTTATGAAAAAATGAATTGGCAAGAAAAGAAAATTATGGGAGATCAATTTATTTCAGCGATTGATTCCATTGGCGCCAACATCGCCGAAGGATTTGGAAGATTTCATTATTTGGATAGAAATAAATTTAACTATAATGCCCGTGGTTCATTAATAGAATCAATTCATTGGATTAATTTATTGAAAGAAAGGAACTTTATCGGTCAGGAAATTTATGAAGATTTTTGCGGTAAGCTTCGTAAACTTATGGTAAAATTAAATAACTACATAAAAACGACTAAAGAGTGTAAACGGTAAACCAATCTTTCTCTATTTTTCTCTATTTTTTATTTATATCTATGAACAACAAAGCCTTTACCCTGATTGAACTTCTTCTTTATACCGCCATCTTTGCCGTGGTAGGCGGTTTAATGGTGGGCATTTTATTGACGGTTACGCAGGTCCAGCAAAGAGAGTCGGCCGGCGCTGAAATTACGGGCCAGATGAATTTCGTGATGCAGACAATCCAGCGTCTGGTCAGCCAGTCGTCAAACATTGAAATTGAAACCGGCGTGGCCACTTCAACCTTGAAACTTCGGATGCAGGATTCAGCCAAAGACCCGACCTGTCTTTCTTTGGTTGACGGCGTGATTAAGTTGGCCGAAGGCCCGGGAGAAAACCCCGGAGAATGCAATACTGACACCTCAGACTTAACCAGCAGTCGGGTAATCGTTGACGCTTTAACTTTCAAAAAATTCGCCCAATATCCGGGCCACGATACGGTTTCCATTGACCTGACAATGACTTACAATACGACCAATCCCAAGGGTCAGGTTCAACGCACTCTGTCATCGGCCATTGCCCGGGTATCAGCCGCCACTTTTGATTCCAATGTCTTGCCCGGCAGTACTTCTTTTACCATTGGTCAATCTGGTTCGGCCTGGCAGAATGTTTTTGTCAATGATGGTTCAGCCGGTAGTCCTTCTTATAGTTTTGGCAGTGATACTAATGTAGGTATTTTTAGAGCTGGTACTGATATTCTTGGTTTTTCCACCGCCGGCAATGAAAGGATGAGAATTAACGCCAGCGGTTTGGTTGGTATTGCCACAACTACTCCTTCTTACACCCTTGACGTTTACGGCACTTTACGTACCAGCGCCACTTCTACTTTTTCCGGCAACGTCGGCATCGGGACAACGAATCCAGGACAAAAATTATCAGTGGCTGGCATAATTGAATCAACTTCCGGCGGCTTTAAATTCCCAGATGGTACAACCCAGACAACGGCCGCCACTGGGTCTTTTTACCTCTATAATAATGCCCACACGAGCGTTCAATGCGAAAGCGCGGGCGGCTTGGTCCGGCCAATTGCCGCTTCTTATTTGTGTCAATTTACCGGCTCTTCCTGCCCAGACGGCTGGACTCGCCCCTCATCTTGGGGAATTACTTATCCAAATTCTTGTTCATCTGCAGGTTGTCAGTCTTGTACAACGGGCAGTCATGAGTGGAATGATACCGCTACGGAAACATGTACTTATTATAGTGCTGAGCCAAAGCAAGGTTGTGTTATCGGGAATGCTTGCACGGCGGCTCTCAAAGCGGTTGGTTGTTATTGATACGATAACTTAAGTTATCCACAGCCGCTGGTTTTACAGCCAGTGCCAGCGTGTTATACTAAAAATGGTCGAAGCAGAAGAGTAAGACAAAAATGACTTTCTTAAAAACAAAATCAAAGAAAATTTTAGGTCTTTTTTCAGCCCTTATTCTGTTTTCCGGAATAATCGCGGTAGCAATAATAAAAGAAAATAAAGCTAATCTTGAAGCTGTTTCAAACAGGATGGCGAAAGCTGATTATCAGGCGGACGCTTCCAATAATTTAAATGAAGCTGAAAAGCCGCAGAAAGTCTGCCGCGGACTTTTGGATGAGAGTGAAAACGATTTAAATTTTAAAGAATTAACCAAAGCTGAAGTGGTTGAATGTATGTACGTTGGCTGCGGAGGAATTTTTTAGAAATAATCAATTTTCTTTTTCCTCAACGAGGGCGGCGACGAATTCAGCGAAATTCACCTGAAAATTTTTAATTTCTTTTTCGGAATAACCCAAGCGCTCCAATTCATTTAAGGTTATGAATTGGGGCGATTTATTTACGGGGATTTCATCTTCCGAAACGGCGTATTGCGGCTGTTCATTAATTCTCCAAATTGATTTGGCAAAAGGAAAATAAAAGATTGAATAAGAAGTTTCTATTGAAAATATGAACGCCGGCGCAGACGGATACTCTTTTGTCAGAATCTGGATGTTTTTTCTGGACTCCAAAATTTCGGAAATCAGATTTATTGCTGGCGCCATTAAGCCAAATTGGTTCTCGGCCAAAAGCTCATAATTTAATTCTTTTGTTAATTCTTCTTTGCTGGTTATCCCGGTTTCCAATCGTTTTTTTAGAAAATCCAGAACAAGGAGCCGGGGATAAAAAGTTAAGTCCATGCATTCATAATAGGTGGTTTCCAATTGGTCGCAAAAATCAAGTCCCTTTTCCGAAAGTGCCCGCTGAATGGGGTGGTTTATTTGATGGTTAATTTTATAATAATAACTTTGATTTGCCAGCTTGGCGATAATCAGATTCTTATCGGTGTCTCTTGGATAAATTAAATACAGCCAATTTTCAGAGGCCGGATTTTGCCAGCAGGACGAAGTGGTTTTATAAGGACCTCTGACCTCAATCGGATGGATGGAATAATTAGGCAAAGAGTCCTTGACGGAATCCACATTTTTTCCTTTTAATTCAAAATTCGCCTCCAGTGATTCAATGAAGCCGTTGACTTCCCCGGCTTGAGACGGCGCCCAGCAGGGTGTTTTTCCTAAAAGGCAGTTTTTTCTTTTTTGCACCTCTTCTTTTAGTTTGTAGCCATTGTTTTGGATTAGAAGAAAATCATTTTTAACGGTTTCAATTGAAGTGGCGCTGTCAACAAAGAAAAAATACTGGTTATGATATTCTCCTTCTTTTTCTTCAAGTCCCTTGATTTTTTCAAAGATTCCGACCCTGGTAGATGCTTCCCGGAGATAAGCGTCGGCGGCTCTGTCATAAAGATTCAAAAGTTCCTTGGCCCGCCCGACGGAAGGATTTTCAATGAGCTCCTTGGTTTTTTGGTTGATTGAACTCAATTGTTTTAAGAATTGGAAGGGGAAAAGGGTATTTTCCTGAAAAATTTGGATGTAATAATATTTTTGGGGAAAGTTGCCGGCGGCGGTATTTTCAATGATGACCCTTCTGAATTCCTTTTCCGTTTTTTCCAGCCCCCCAATTGCCTTTTCAAACTCTTCGGCCTCAAAAAACGGAGAATAAAAAAGCGGGTCTTTTAAAGTTAAATCATAAAAACCTTCAAGGTCCGGTTTATCACGATTTGACAGGTATAAAAAAAGCCCGAGACCGAATATTACCAATATAAAACATAAAATTAACGTCTTTTTCATTGAAAAATCAATGCAGAATAAATCTTTTTTGCGCTTTTGGTGATTTCTGAAATTCAACGAAGTTTATCTGAATGGGTTCAAAAAGCCCGGCTGACAAAGCTTTTTCAAGATTTAACTTGGGAGAAAGCCGCCAGTTTTCCAAAAATTCGTTTTGGATTTTTACTTTCAGCTCCGCAGATTCTTTCACCCCATTTTTCAAAGAAAGATTTAGAATTATTCTTACTTTTGGCTTGGCCCCAATGAATTCTTCATAAATATGAGCTTCAAAAGCGTCTTCAACGTATTCTTTCAGGTTGAGCAAGGGTTTTTCCAACATTTCCGTTTTTAGTACAAAGCCGCCCGCCTTAACCACGTCGTAATTCGCTCTTCCCCAGTGCCGTAGAAGGGGTCCGGGGGCGCCGCAGGGGCAATCATTTTGTGCGAAACTTACCAAATCACCCGTTTTGTACCTGATTAAAGGCGTGGCTGAGTTCCAAAAATTGGTTATAACGAGCTCTCCTTTTTCGCCGGACTCAACGCTCTGCCCGGTTTCGGGATTTATTATTTCAAAATAATAGTCGTTTAATCTCGTATGATAATGGATTTGGTCGTTTCTTTCGGCTAAATACCGGCATTGAAACGCCATGGCAGGGCCTTCATTGGAAGAGTATTGCAGGCTAATCTTTAAATTTGGATAAAGCGTTTTTAAAAGTTTCTTTTTTCCGGGCGTGACCAGTTCGCCGACAAGCATCAGACACTTCAGGGATTTTTTTAAACCCGGATAATGTTCAAGATAATCATTTAAAACGATGGCCAGGCTTGGGAAAGTATAGATAACGTTGATTTTAAGCATCTCGGCCAGCTGGCAGGAAGCTGAAAGATTTGAGACGTCTCCGACGTACGCTCTCGGCCCGTTGGTTTTTTTCGCCGCCAAAGAATATAAGTGATAAAATAAAGTGGTCATTGGGGGATTCGGGCTTAAGCACAGCAACCTTATTTTTTCATCTATTAATTCGGGGAAATAAGGAGGAGAATAGATGTCGGATTCGTGGTAAAAAATAACGAACGGTTCTCCGGTGGTGCCGGAGGTCACGGCAATAGTGCCCACCTTTTTTTCTTCAACGAACAGGCGCTTGAAGAGGTCAATTTCTAAAAGTTCTTTTTTTGCGAGAAAGGGAATTTTTTTAACGTCGTCAATTGAATTGAAATTGGAAGCCGGGTTAAACCCCGCCTTTTCGTATTTTGCCCGATAGAAATCGCTGTATTCGTTATTGAATACAAAATTAAGAAGATTTTTGAATTTTAGAAAAACGTCGTCGTTTTTCATTTTAGTGCGTTCATTATAGCAAATAAAACACCGGAGTCCAATTTCGGCGATTTGTTTACTTATTTGGTTTTTGTTGGTATAATTAGCGATAATCGTTATGGATAAAGACAAATTTGAAATATCTTGGACGACTCTTTGGCGGATTTTTTTAATGCTGCTTTTTGTGATCGCGCTCTTTTTGGCCAGAGACGCCTTAATTATCCTTTTTTTGGCAATCATTATTTCTTCGGCTTTGGACGGGCCGGTCAGTTATTTACAAAAGAAAAAAATTCCCAGAATTTTGGGAACGCTTTTTATTTTCATCGGATTTCTGCTGATTTTAGCCGTGCTTTTATATACCCTGGTTCCGATTGCGATTTTTGAATTGCAGAATCTTTTGGAGAATATCAAAGAGATAGAAATTCCGATTTTAGGCAACCTAGACCCGCTTCAATTTAAGGAAATTAGCAATTATCTGAGCGGTTTGAGTAATTTAGCCGAAGTTTTATTCAGCGGGGGAGTTTCATTTTTGAACGTCGCCGCTTCAATTTTTGGTAATTTAGCCTTAATCATCGTCACTTTAATACTTTCTTTTTATTTGGTTATTAATCAGGCCGGGGTGGAGAAATTTTTAAGAGCGGTTTTGCCGATTATTCACGAAGAATATGTAATTGACATTTACCTGCGGGCGCGAAAAAAATTAGGTTTATGGCTGCAGGGCCAGATTTTGCTGATGTTTATTGTTGGGCTTATTTCTTTTTTGGGATTGCAGATTTTGGGCGTTAAATACAGTTTGGTTTTGGGCATTTTGGCCGGCCTTTTGGAAATAGTACCCATTGTCGGTCCCATCTTTATCGGCGCCCTGGCTTTTTTGGTGGCCGTTTCAAAATCTCTAACCTTGGGTCTATACGTTATTTTGCTATTCTTGCTCATCCAGCAAGCGGAAAGCCATTTTTTGACGCCGATGGTAATGAAAAAAACCATTGGTATCAGTCCGGTTATAGTAGTAGTCGCTCTTTTGGCGGGTGCCCAAATCGCGGGCTTTGTGGGGATAATTTTGGCCGTGCCGGCGGCGGTCGTTGTTCAGGAAATAATTTATGATTACGAAAGAAGAAAAATGAAAACTCAAAGATTAGAAATGGGCAAATGAGCAAATTTTATATAACCACCGCCATAGATTACGTTAACGCTCCTCCTCACATCGGCCATGCCATGGAAAAAATCATGGCCGACGTCATTGCTCGTTACCAGAGAGCCGCCGGAAAGAAGGCTTTTTTCTTGATGGGCGTGGACGAGAACAGTCTGAAGAATGTCAGAGCCGCCGAAAAAGAAGGAATTACTGCCCGGGAACTGGTTGATAGAAATGCCCAATTGTTTTCCGGGCTGAAACCGGCTTTGAATTTATCATTTGATGATTTTATTCGGACGACGGAAAAACGTCATCTTGTCGGTGCGCAAAAACTTTGGTTTGCCTGTCAAAATGACATTTATAAAAAATCTTATAAAGGACTTTACTGTGTTGACTGCGAACAATTTCGCAAAGAAAGAGAATTAGTTGACGGTTTGTGTCCGGACCATAAAACCAAACCGGAATTGATAAAAGAAGAAAATTATTTTTTCCGACTTTCCAAGTATCAGGAACGATTGAAAGAAATAATAGAGAATGATGAAATCAGGATTATTCCGGAAGCGAGGAAAAACGAAACCTTATCTTTTATCAATCAGGGGCTGGAAGATATTTGTATTTCCCGTTCCAGCGAGAGGGCGTGCGGCTGGGGGATTGACGTCCCCAATGATTCAAGTCAAAAAATCTGGGTTTGGTTTGATGCTTTAAGTAATTATATTAATGCTTTGGGTTACGGTGAAAACAGCGGGAAATTTCAGGACTGGTGGCAAGAAAACGAAAATAAAATTCACGTGGTTGGTAAAGACATCCTAAGGTTCCACGCAATTTATTGGCCGGCCATGCTCCTTTCAGCGGGACTGGCTTTACCGAAAGAAATTTTCGCCCATGGCTTCATTACGGTTGACGGCCAGAAGATGTCAAAGAGTTTGGGTAATATTATTAACCCTTATGAATTAGCGGAGAAATACGGAGCCGATGCAGTACGCTATTTTTTGACGGCCGAGTTCCCCGCCATCGAGGACGGAGATTTTTCTTATGAGAAATTTGAGAACCGTTATAACGCTGATTTGGCCAACGACATCGGCAATTTATTTGAACGGGTTTTTGCGTTGGTAAAGAATAGAAAAATAGAAATAAGCGTTGATTCGGAAATCAGGAATTTACAGGAAAAAACCGAGAAGATTTATTCGGAAAAAATGGATAATTATGAATTATACGAGGCATTAAACGCGGTCTTTGCTTTTTCAAAGAAACTTAATCAATACATCAACCAGAAAGAGCCGTGGAAGCTGTTAAAGGACAAAGATGATGAGGGTAGTCATATTTTAAACACTTTAATTTTTGGAGTGGAAAAAATTATTAGCTGGCTCAAACCCTTTATGCCGGAGAAAATGGAAGAGGCGGAAAATTATCTTAAAAATCTTAGCCAGCAGAAAGAAAAACTGAATTTATTTCCGAGAATAGCTCGCTAATCAATCGCGAATTAGATTCGCGAATATTCGCGAATAAAATTAGAGACCGATTGGCGATTTTTGATGTTGATTGACACTCATGCTCACATAAATTTTAGAGATTACAAAGATGATGGCGATGAAGTTATAAAAAAGGCGTTGGAAAATGATGTTTGGATGATTAACGTCGGCGCCGAACTTGATACATCCGAAAGAGCAGTGGAATATGCAATGCGTTACCCAGTGGGCGTTTTTGCGGCAGTCGGACTACACCCATT
>CAZAUC010000010.1:0-2804 GCA_964488305.1 uncultured Candidatus Saccharibacteria bacterium | reverse complement strand
CGGGAAATGGGCTTTAAAATAGCCTTTAATGGCATTATCACTTTTGCCCGGGATTATGACAAAGCAATTTTGGATACGCCGCTGGAAGACATTTTATTGGAAACAGACTGTCCTTATTTGGCGCCGGTGCCTTATCGCGGTCAGCGGAACGAGCCGCTTTACGTCATAGGGGTGGCGAAAAAATTGGCGGAAATAAAAAATACCTCTTTTGAAGAAATAGCTAATCAGACCACTGCTAATGCCCTTAATGTCTTTAGGCTTCACTTACCTTAAAAAATAATTTAAAATGTAAATATCAAAGTGCAAAATTACAATGTAAAATGATAAAATTATTTTATATCATTTTGTCGCAGACAAATACTTAAATTTTATATTTTGATTTTTTAACTTTGCATTTTTATGTACGATATCATTACCATTGGTACGGCTTCGCGGGACGTTTTCCTGAGTAGTCCACTTTTTAAGACCCTTTATGACGGGAAACGCTTGAAAAAAATCGGTTTGATGACCGGTCGGGCCCAGTGTTTTGGCCTGGGCGCAAAGATTGAGATTGACGAACTGATTTTTACTACGGGCGGGGGAGCGGCTAACGCGGCGGTCACTTTCAGCCGGCAGGGATTAAAAACCGCGGCTTTAATCAGAATGGGCGAAGATGACACTAAGTGTTCCATTGCCGCAGAGCTTTTAAAAGAAAAAATTTCTCTCCTGCCAATTCTGGACAAAACCCAAATTACGGCTTATTCAGTAATTCTCCTGACGCCCCATGGTGAACGGACGATTTTGGTTTTTCGCGGCGCCTCCGACGACCTGAAAACCAAAGAAATTCCTTTTGACAAATTAAAGGCGCGCTGGGCCTATGTTTCGCCGGGTAAAATCCAATACGCAGTCATAGAAAAATTATTCAAGCATTTTTCAAAAAATAAAACTTTAATCGCTTTTAACCCGTCTGGATATTTTTTGCAGATGGGGATAAAAAAATTGAGGCCTCTTCTAAACGGGGCTAAAACGGTAATTCTAAACCGGGAAGAAGCGGCTTCATTAACCGGCATTGATTATCAAAAAGAAAAAGAAATTTTTAATAAGCTGGATAAAGAAGTGGCCGGGATTGCCATAATGACCGACGGCAATAAAGGGGTAGTTGTTTCCGACGGTAAGAATATTTATTCGGCCGGTACTTTTGGGGGAAAATCAATTGACCGGACCGGTGCCGGCGACGCTTTTGCCAGCGGTTTTGTCTCTGGGTTGCTTCACCGGAAGGAAGATTGCAATAAAGGTTTTTGCCGCGCGGACAATATTAAATACGCCATTCGTCTGGGGTCGGCTAATGCCACCTCAGTAATTAAACATATCGGTGCTAAGGAGGGAGTACTGACAAAGAGACAATTTGAGCAAGCACAACACTGGAGGCGCCTGCCAATAAAAATCAAGAAAATATAGTTTTAATTAAAAGATTAAAAATCAAAAATCAAAATGACAATGTAAAGTTATAAAATTTTAACATTTTTAACTGTCATTTTTAATTTTGATATTTACATTTTAAACTTTTTATGTTTTCTTACGAAAAAATCGCCAAAGTTTTAAGAACGGATAAAGACGTTATCCGCCTGCTTGAACAAAGATTGGGTGAGGTAACGGGCAAGAAGGAGGTAATGGAAAAGATAGTGGAAGAGAACGAGGCTGAAATAAGAAAGCGGCTTGATTTTTTGGGCTTGGGTCGTGAACTCACCGCTAAACAAATATTTGACGCCCTAATCAGCAAAATTGAAGCGGATGACAGTGAATTATTCAATGTCCTCGGCTCACCGTCGGTGCTCGCCCCGGCTGACTGTCAGCGGGTTTTGGAAATCGCCAAGGGGGTTGCCGGTAAACCAAAGGGCCTGTTTTTAAAGGAGGAAAAAGCGATTGAGTTTTTGAAAAAAAAGCCCCCAAAAAAGATTATTGAAATTTTGAATTATAAAGACGTTGACGAAATGCTTGAAAAAGAAGATATTTTTGAAATTTTCAGCGCTTTGCGGTTCGTGGAAGGAAACGACTGGTTGAATGAAAGTTTCTTTAAGCAATATGAATCTCTTTTGCCGGAAGATTTTGAAATAAGAGAGGTTAAGGTTTTGGCCTTGCCCGAAAGATGGACAAAAATTGCCCAAAATTTCATTAAGCATAAATATCATAACATCAGCCATCTTAAGGAATTGGGTTTGATTTACGCCATCCCGTTATCTTTGGAAATTTCAGGAGAGACGATGCGCAATTTCGCCTTAGTACTTCATTATTTCAATGAGATAAAATTTTATTCCGAACTCTTTAGTGATTTCAGTAAACAGCCGGATAATTTCGGCGGGAACATAATTTCTTTATTGCGCGGCGACATAATTGACAGACGTTTGCCTTCGGCCGAAGACGGAAATAAATCGCAATGGCTGGTTGTTCAAAGATATTTGGCCAAAGATGACGAAAACGATTGGCGATTGTTCGTACCGCATCTCAGCCCAGAGGCCATGCATTGGGAGCGGGCGGAAAAGATGCTGGTTAGAGCCGGTGAACTGCTTAATAATCTTTCCGCTGACCTGGCTTTTTGGGAAAATCTCAATTGGATAGGGGGTTATTTCAAGACGGAGGCGGGCATTGACGTTTTAGTAAGTTTTAACCTAATTGATACGGCAATGTCGCTGGTAAAAGAAAAAGAATTAATAAAATATCTTTATCACCACCAGGAAGCATTGTGGAATAAGATTTTTTGCGAATATTTCAGCGAAGAAAAGATGGAGGAATCAATGAAGAAAAACATTATCAAGGGATGGTTTGAA